>NZ_JAUBTT010000105.1:0-27964 GCF_036705125.1 Microcoleus sp. B7-D4 | reverse complement strand
CGTCCTTTTTGGACGGGCGGGACGCCCATCCCACAAACTTGTGGAAGTTATTTAATTCTCATTCCTAAACAAACAAAGTCCGCCTTCGCGGACTTGAAGAGAAGATTTTTAATTACTAATGACTATTCTTTGCGCTCGATTGCTACAGTCAAATGAGCCACAACTGCCCCTACTGTAGCAAGTACAGCAGCAATTGGAAAGACTACTGAGCCGGCAACGCCGCCTACCAATCCAGCCATCAGCGGAATGTCTGCCAAAGTCCGCCCTTGCGAGTTTTTGATGACAAGGCGGCGGAGTTTTCCTTGCTGAATTAGTTCTTTGACTTTAGCAATTAGGCTGTCGCCGCTAATCTTAAATTCTTCCACTCTGACTTTTTCCTCTGTTACAAATTCTGATGTGAATACATGAGTTTCAACTGTTGGGTTGGCTGAATTCCCGGCCGCTGCTGTTTCGTCTTGTAGAATTGTTACTTGTTGTTCTAGTTGTGAGTTCATTTTGTGTAAGGGCGGGTGAAAACCAGCCGTTTAATTTCTATACTCTTATCTTCGGCGATCGCACTTGGGAATGACAGGCAAGGAAACCCTACAATCGGCATTCGTACTTTCCACCCCCGCCTTTTTACTCAAAACATTATTTTTGCCTGGTTAGATCGGGGCGGATTTATCTCTTCCTAAAGGTAGAGAAGATATGGTTGAAACAACCCGTCTCTAGATACAAGTAAGGTGCGTATTGCCAGCCATGTCAAGGTGGCGGCTGTCTGTTGAATCTTTAAGTTGGACACCAAGCGAACTAAAGTCAGCGAAAATTATTAAAATTAAAACTTTATATTTCTAGAGTGACTTCAAACGTGATTGCTATCTAGGCACAATCAAGCTATGGCTTGCAATGCCAGTTCTCAAAAGCACCGCAGAGATAGCGATCGCACTGGCGAAGTACAATAAAATCAGAAACGCAAACTGAGTAAATCAACGAACATCTGAATCAAGATATTAAGCTTGCAGGTTTAGCTCAATTGCTGGGCATGAGTCAATTTCATTTCAGCCATCTGTTGAAGCAGTTGATAGGCACATCTCCCTAACAATATTCGATCGCGCAACGGGTAAAACGGGAGAAGCAGTTGTTGAAATAAAAAGAGCGATCGATTAAGGAAGCGCGATCGCAGCTATTTGACATAAATAGTTTGAGCAGTAGAGAGAATTTCAAAGGCGGCGAATCCAGTTGGAACTGCGATCGATCGCCCGTTTACTGATTAGATCGACTCGTCTACTTAGCACTGCTTCGAGTTCTTCCTGCATTTGGGCGCGATCGAGTAAACTCCAGTCGGCCGTGGGGGCAAAAGCCACTAGGATATCGATGTCGCTGTCTGCATGAAAGTCGTCACGAAGGATCGAACCAAAGAGCGAGAGTTCGATGATTTGCCACTGTTGGCAGAATTTGGTGATTTGGTCAATTGGTAGGGCGATCGGTTTTCATTCAGCCTCTTTACTTATTGACTAAATATTTTGCTTGAGAATCTTCGTCAAGCAGCATTCGTCGGCTCAAGTTGGACTTTTTTTGCTTCCAATCGATAGCGTTCCTCGTCTGCTTCTAATTTTAGGAGTTCCTGATGATTCTGACAGTAATGAATCGCCTCATAGATAGCAGACAGGGGTAAATCCCAATTTTTGGCAGCTTGTTCGGGTGACATCCCATTGGCAGTCATGTCTCGCCAAATAGTCGATGCCAGTAATTTACGTCCCTTAATGTAAAGTTGTTTGCGCCAAGGATGAGGACGTGCAATTAAATATTGCCAATTCTCGATTTCTGGTGTACTTTGCAGGGATTGAACGATCGCACTTAGCAGGGCAAGGCGATCGCTGACTGATAGTTGGCTGGCTTTTTCTTTAAGCTCTTGCAAGGACATAAAAAAATACTCCAACAAAGGTTGGTATCTAAATTATAGTACATTGGAAGGCGTGGACGATCCAGATTGACATAAACCTTTTGAGCATCAGGATAGAGAAGAACTTCATACATACGATTTGCACAGTTCAGATTCATATTGCTCTCGGTCAAACTTAAATGGTCCTAGACTATATTGCCAATCACGATGAAACTGACCAAAATCTGCCCACTCAACAGTAGATTCATTAAGTGCGATCCTAACCTGCATAAACCAGCACTGAATCACCCCACAAGTGCAACCTAAAACAATCGCTTTCCCAGCCTGTGGATCGTTAGATTGCAACTCAAATCCACAATGCCAAGGCTCGTCGAGCAAGTTTCGTGAGGGCAGCAGAATCCTAGAAGGTGGTAAGTATAAGTAATCTCCCGGTGGAAAATCTGATTCATCAATAGTCTCTCCTGCCGATCGCCGCTCCTGAATCTCTGCTCTAACAAGTGGTTCTTCAACTTGGCGCACTAATTCTATTAGCGGTTGATGGTTGATATGAATCTCAGCTACATCAAGTTTATTGCCTAATGTCCAAGGCAAAGATGTTCGATTAATTCGCACTTCAAAGCGATCGTAATTTGGCATTTTAATATTATCGATATCGCTCATGTTATTAAGGTTGATATCTAGACATATCAAGATACTGTGCAAAGTAAGTTTCTATTTTTTGAGGCTTTAGCTCATTTATTAATAGTGAATTTTCATGAATTAATCCAAACATTTTAGATGTTAAAATTGCGATATATAAACCATCTTCATCTAACTCTCTAACTACATAAATTCTTTCCTCTGACTGAGCGTGTGCTAATAAGTTGTTTGCTGCTAGCAAAGTTTTCGCTGTGACAAAATTCCACTTGTCAATAGTACGTGTAGCAAATGAATTTACTGCTGAGGGACAAATAAGGTAGTCAACTTCATTAAGCCTTAAAAAGGAATCACCATTATCTGCTTCAAACTCATCAATGTCATTGACGATCGCACCAGCTCTTTCTAAAATAGGTTTGAGTTCCTCAAGTGCATAGGCGTAAACACATTCGGATAAGTCTTCTCTGCTAAGGAAGCAAAGACTGTATTGAGGATGCGGAGCGTCTAACCACAATAAGCCTTCGTTGATATATACTCCATCGCTTTCTGTCACCGTATCTAAAGAATCGTATTGGTATTTTCCATCGAACACCCAAGGTGAGGATGTTTGGATTGAAAGCCTCTCCAATATTTCGATCGTTTCCGATTCTTCATATCGATAGAATCCTAGCTGTTTAAGCTGACTCAGTAATTCTTCCATGACTTGCTGTAAATGAATCGGTTTAATATCAAAACAGGAAATTAAATACCGTAAGTTTGAGCGGGAAGAACATAACGAATAACTGCCCCTTCATTCTCAATTTTTATAGCAGATTGCCACAACATTTCTTCAGACCATAAAGGTTCATGGTAGTACAGAGTCTCTAAGGACAAGCAAGACAGATTCTCGTCGAGTATTTCTTCTGACGATAAAGGTTCGCGGTAAGATAAATCGTTAGGAATATCTCCCGACCAAGGAGGCGGCGGCTCGCCTCTAATGTCTCTATAGTCCTGATTGGTGAATTGTTTTTCTCTCCATTTCACTGCTCGATCGCAGTACAAATCTGTTGCGCCGAGAAACTCGCCTTTTTGGGCAAAAATTTCGATAAACCTAGCATTGTTTTCCCAACCATCATCACACAACCCTACAACAAACAAAAAAAATGTGTCTTGTTCAGCAATCGGAATTTTTACGAGAGATAATTCACTAAGAGTCCACTGGGAATACCAGAAGTGACGGTCGAAAGCATCAGTAACAGTTTGAGGGATATTCTGCTGTATTCTCTCAATTTCTATACAATCGAAACCTGAAGAAACAGATATTGCTAACAATTTAAGACGGGCAATTTTTTGATAGATTGGGCAAACGTCAGGGCATTTATTGTGGACTACTGTCTCGTATAAAGAAGTCTCAGCGTTCGCTTCGCAAAACAGCTCGTAAAAATGCCTAACTGCTAGTTTTCTTTCATCTAAATTCATCACTGGAAACCTGAGATGATAATTGAATCGGAATAGAAAATATAAAACAACAATCGCTCAACATTTAGCTCTAACTTAGAGTTAGATCGAAGATGCGGTACAAGACGCAATACGATTCCGAAATAATGCAATTAATACACGCAACACCATGCTACACTAAAGTGAAGTTAGGTAAATGACTTTCTATACTGATGACTATTTTTACTCTGCGATCGATCAAAAAAGACTTCGGCATCAAGGAACTCTTGACAGATGCCAGCTTCAGCCTGGATGAAGGCGATAAAGTCGGACTCATCGGCACAAACGGTTCCGGGAAATCAACGCTGCTGACAATGATTGCGGGTATGGAGTCGATGGTTTACTGATTAAATCGATCGCTCTTGTTGCTGGGCTGACTAACTCGCCCTCACGATTCATAGACTTGACTGCGATGAGCGATCGCCACAACAAATACCTGCACCACTTCATCGTCGATCGAGTAAATCACTCTATAGTCCCCGATTCGGTAGCGATAGTACCCTGCATAATCTCCTTTGAGGGCTTTAATGTTAGGGTGCAACTGAGGAGTTTGTTCTAACTACTCCAAACATCGGGCAATTTTCTTCGCTAGGGCTTTGTCAGCATTGACATAAACCTTTTGAGCATCAGGATGGATAACAACTTCATACATCGGAGCGAAGACTTCTCCAGCTTATGTAATCAGTTTTAGGGGTTGCTTGATTTTGCTTAACTCGCTCTAGCAATCCAGAAATTGCCAAAATTTCTTGAGTTGCAGCTTCGCTTTCAGTATTGGCTAAGTAAGCCGCAAAATCAGCAAGCACCTGTAATCGTTCTGGTGATAGTTGCTTGAGTAAGTCATTAAGCTGGCGGTGTAACTCTGCGGGTGATATCAAATCGGCTGAGGATCGATCGTTCATTTGGGAATTATCCGTGCTTTTTTCCTCATTTTACCGCAGAGTTTTTTGGTTTGTCAATCTCCACTTGCGATCGCCATATAGCCAAAGTTTACTCATCAAAATCGACTGCTAGATTCTGTATTTCTTCTTCTCAATGTAATCATCAATATTATTCAGCAGATGAGTTATATATTTTACCAATTTATCTTTATCATCAACTAACTTGCTCCAAAGTATTTGACTCGAAGCATCACAAAACGAAACATTTCCATGTGCCAAATCACATCGAATCTTAACCACAAAATTCAGAATGTCATCTATTTCTCTACTCGCAACTCCTAAATTTCCAAAGAAGCCATACATATCTATGAGTTCTTTGATAGTTTTAGCATCCAAATTTCCCGATATGGGAATATTAGATGGATCTAACAAAACCATCTCATCATCCAAAACCGATTTAATTAATTCCTGAAGATTGTCAGCTACGTTATCCTTTTTGATATATGAGTCTCTGAAACTTTTACTTTGATCGTTCAGCAACCACAATCTCTTTATTTTCGGACTTAAATCTTTATAAGTTAATTGCTCGACTAAAATAACATCATGAATGGCAGTTATACCATTTCTGATAGAAGATTCGACAAGATTGTATAATAGCAGGTAACAATGAGACTGCAAGATTTTTTGAATCTCGCTATCAACAATATATTCACCTGATGGGAAGATGATTGATTTAGAAGATAATGCACCAAGTTGTTCAATTTTATCTACTAATTCAAAATATTTCTGGATTTCTGCCACTCGCCTGTTAAAGTCTTTAATGAACTCTTTCATAGGCTTTGACTTAAAAGCTTATCCTTAGCATAGTCAATTCTTGGTTTCATATTCTCAGGCTTATGAGTTTGCTAGCAGACTATTAGAATTAGGAGTTAGATCGAGATTACTGGTGTTGATGCGATAGAAAATATCATTCCTTACTTTTTCATCAGCTTTGTCTGAGAGAATTATCATTCTAAGCGAAGTATATTTAAACTTTCTTTGGCGTGAGGGTGCGAGATCATTAAAATAGGAACCATTTAGAGAATCTAATGTTTGGAGATTACTCAATTGCAACTGATTTGTCATGAAAGCTGCAAGAGTCCTCACCCTCTGAGAGCCATCCACAATTTCTAGTCTTCCAGTTTCATAGATTTCTACGACAATCATGGCAGGAATAGGAACACCAATAATAATGGATTCAATGAATCGAGATTGATGATTAATATCCCATCTCAAGTTTCTGTGAAATTCAGGGATATAAATCTCACCGATCCCTCCACCATCTTGTTCCAGGTATTTATCGACTATGAATTCGATAGTGTATTCTGTAGTATGGTAGTCAATCTTTTGCTTTATTTCGTCAATCTGCTCTTCGGCGATATTGATGATGTCTTGCCTAATTGCTTGAGACATAAGCACCTGCGTCTATATAACAAGGACATACAAAGATACTCCAACAAAGGTTGGTATCTATATTATAGTACATTGCGAAGAGTTCTCCACTTTGTATAATCAGTTTTAGGAGTTGCTCGATTTTGCTTAACTCGCTCTAGCAATCCAGAAATTGCCAAAAGTTCTTGAGTTGCAGCTTCGCTTTCAGCATTTGCTAAGTAAGCCGCAAAATCAGCAAGCACTTGTAATCGTTCTGGTGATAGTTGCTGGAGTAAGTCATTAAGCTGGGGGTGTAACTCTGTCACAGATATCAAATCTGCTGAGGAGCGATCGTTCATTTGAGAATTATCCGTGCTTTTTTCCTCATTTTACCGCCTAGGTTTTTTGTTTGTCAATCTCCTCGTCATACCCAATTTAGTGTTTTGTATGAAATAATGTAAAAAAGCGGTTTATTCAGTTGTAATAGTAGTTAACTCACTAGCGATTAGGTAGCTCAATGATGAGCTCGTCAAGGTAAGAAGATACAAAACCTAGGGCTTGCCGGATATCTTCATCCTCTAGTTCTGGAAACTCTTGATCTAGCTCTTCTCGATCGGGATAAGTTGCTAGCAGCTCGATCACTCGACAAACAGTAAGCCGAAGATCGCGAATACATGGTTGCCCGTTCATCCGCTTTGGATTGCTTGTAATACGATCTCTTTTCATTTTGGCCCTCGCAACATCAAGATTAGTTCGGATGAAACCAGATCAAGTGTCCCAGTTAAACTGAAAATCACGCCTTTTTGATAGTCCTACTTCTGATATCATAGAAAAACAAAGCATCTAGTGTGAAATCTATTTGGAACATTCACTTTTTTAGTCTAGATTGTTCCTATAATTGTATTGCAGATGCGTTACAATATATGATATAACCTAAAATACCGCAATTCGCTTATCGATGTCAAAAGTTAGGTAAATAATTTTATATACTCATGACTATTTTTACTCTGCGATCGATCAAAAAAGACTTCGGCATCAAGGAACTCTTGACAGATGCCAGTTTCAGCCTGGATGAAGGCGATAAAGTCGGACTCATCGGCACCAACGGTTCCGGGAAATCAACCCTGCTGAAAATGATTGCCGGTATGGAGTCGATCGACTCTGGCGATCGCTGGGTCAATCCAGGGTCTACAATTGTCTATCTCCCCCAACAGCCGGATTTAGACGAAAATCACACTGTCTTAGAGCAAGTATTTGCTGACAGTGGCGAACAAATGGCTTTAGTGCGAGAATACGAGGAAATTTCCGATCAACTTTCCCACGGCAAAGGCGATACAGACAAGCTGATGGCGCGTCTGTCTGCGGTGTCGGAACGCATTGATGAGGTGGATGCGTGGGACTTGGAAACGAAGGCCAAATTGATTTTGACCAAGTTGGGGATTGAGGATTTTGATGCGAAAATTGCCGACTTGTCGGGCGGCTACCGCAAGCGAATTGCCTTAGCAACGGCTTTGTTGTCCGAGCCCGATGTGTTGCTGATGGATGAACCGACAAACCACTTGGATGCGCTGTCTGTGGAGTGGTTGCAGAACTATTTGAACGGCTATCGCGGTGCTTTGCTGCTGATTACGCACGATCGCTATTTTCTCGATCGCGTTACCAATCGCATCCTAGAGATCGATCGCGGCGACCTTTACAATTATGCTGGCAATTACGCTTATTACTTGGAGAAAAAAGCCTTAGCTGAAGAATCGGCCGCCAGCACAGTTCGCAAACACGCGGGTGTATTGCGGCGCGAATTGGAATGGCTCAAACGCGGGCCGAAGGCGCGGAGTACCAAGCAAAAAGCTCGGATCGATCGCATTAAAGATATGCGAGCCCAGGAGTTCAAAACAGCCAACGGCAAAGTCGAAATTGCCACAGCAGGCCGCCGGATTGGTAAGAAGGTGATTGAGTTACTGCATATCAGTAAAGCTTACGGCGATCGCACTTTAATTAAAGATTTTACCTACAATTTCACGCCCGAAGACCGGATTGGAATTATTGGCTGCAACGGTGCGGGAAAATCCACGCTGATGGATATCATCACCGGACGCATTCAGCCGGATTCGGGTACTGTCGAAATTGGCACAACCATTCATATCGGTTATTTTGACCAGCATTCAGAGGATTTGACGCCGAACGAAGACCAGCGAGTTATTGAATACTTGAAAAGTGTGGCCGAGTTGGTGCAAACGGCGGATGGGGAAATCATTACCGCTTCTCAAATGTTGGAAAAGTTTCTGTTTCCACCGAACCAACAGTATGCACCGATTAACAAACTTTCGGGCGGGGAAAAGCGCCGATTATTTCTGTTGAAAGTGCTGATGAGTGCGCCGAACGTGCTGATTTTGGACGAACCGACAAACGACCTAGACGTGCAGACTTTGGCGGTTTTGGAGGATTATCTCGAAGATTTTAACGGCTGCGTGATTGTGGTGTCCCACGATCGCTATTTTCTCGATCGCACGATCGACATGGTTTTCGCCTTGGAACCGGGTGGCAATTTGCGCTTGTATCCCGGCAATTATTCAGTGTATTTAGACTACAAAAAAGCCGAAGAAGCCAAGGAAATCAAAGAACAAAAAGAAAAAGAAAAACTAACACGCACCGCTGAATCTAACAATTCAAAATCCAAGAGTTCCACTCAAAGCTCCACCAAAGTTTCATTTAATGAGAAGCGGGAATACGAACAATTAGAAAGTCAAATTCCGAAGATGGAAGCTGAGAAACAAGAGATTGAGAAGAGATTGTCTAACAATGCTCCGAGCGGGTTTGCGGAGGTAAAGAAGTTATCGGATCGTTTAGCTCAGTTGACGCAGCAGATCGATCATGCGACTGAGCGCTGGTTGGAATTGGCCGAACGGGTGGGTTAATTTGGGTTGTGCTGTAGAACATCACGAAAAAACAATAATATATTGTAGGGTCTTGTAGGGGCTGGTTTAGCGTAGCTTCTATACTAGAATCGAGTTTACTGTGGCAAAACCCGCCCTCCCCACGTGATGTTTATTTGTACCCACTTACTTAAAGTTAAGTATGCTAATTTCTTTGGTCATTCAATAGCTATGTGCAATATCTTTTTTTCTCCGGAAGTTATAGTTTTATTAAAAAGCTTACTGGAAAATGTAAGTTGAGCTGTGAATTTTTTAAATGCGGTGTTGTAAAAACTACCAAGAATAAAAGATATGAATGTACTGGGTGCTATGGGAGAACAAACAGGTATTCTACAATTTTTAAATTGTCCCAAAGTTAGATGGGATTTCGGGTGATCTAATTCCTGATGGTTGTCTGGATCGTAATCAAATCTAATTGGTACTGGCAATATATTTTTTGCTATTATGTCTGCATATATTTCGTCATTTTCATAAATCTCCGGATCATTCTGAAAGTTTTCCAAAAATGGTGATGGAAAGAAGGCTAATCTATGTGAAATAAAACTAGAATTTTTATAAGTATACATCAACTGGATTAACGCACCATCAATCATTTTGATATTATAGTTGTCATTTCTATCTAATTCCTCATACATCTCTTTGTAATCAACATTTTTTAATACTATTGAGAGATCCTGCATTCCAGAATATGCGATTTTATAACTACCTTTACCAGTCTGTGTAGATGAAGGAAAATTTTGTTTATCCGATAAACCAATTAATATTAATTTTTGAGTGATTTCCTTAATTTCTTTGAAAATCTCTTGATGGCTAGTCATTAAACTTATTCATAAATTAGATTTTACTTGATGCAGAATAAAAGTTTGAGATTTTTGTCTGGAGATGTTAAAGATTCTCAAAGCTTGTCTTTTAGTTTATTTACTAACTCTTGGGGTAAGTCTTTTTTTTGGATTTCACCTTTCTCAAGAGCTTCAATTAAATCTATTATTAGACTACTACGTGACTTAGCCATAAGACCGCCTCCCTGTAGCTTTATCTCTCTATTAATAAGGTTCATTTCTTTGCGCTCTTCTTCTGTAGGATAAGTGAATTCAAGAACAAACTTTTTTTCCCTAATTTTATTAAATTCTTCTACTAAACCTCTCATATTTTCACCATAACCTAATACTCTTAGCCAAGCTTTGCTTCTTGTCATCGCAGTAAATAAGATATTCCTTTTTATGGCAAGTTCATAACCTGAAAAGCATTCTTGAGCATTGATCACATATATCATTGCAGCTTCATTTCCTTTAGCTCTATTGATACTCGTAAAAGTGATCGTTTCTTCACGAAAAAAATCATCTGGTGAAGTTGTTACTCCAGCAAGGTTAGAGTTAATCCGCTTTTCAAATAGTAAAGCTCTAGCGTCTCCAACAGCCTCTCTAGTTGTAAGTGGATTAGAGTGGATAACCATTATGTCGTCACCTTTCAATTCATCTTCCTTAAGATTCTTTTCGATTTCATTTATTAGCCATTCTATTTGTGTTTTGTTGCTGTCAAAAGATTTTAACATAATTAAGTCTTCAATATCTGAATGAGATTCCAGGAACTTAGGACTGGTATTGTTAGTCCTAGAAAGCTTAACAAATTTTCCATCTTCCAGGCTTCCTGCCTCTACTTCATAACCAATATCTCTCCATAATCCAGCATTTTCAAACATCTGGATTAATCCTTCATTTCTATATATACCAAAACCTAAAGCGTGTGCAGAAGTTAGGATGGGACGAGAATTTCTATAGCATTTTTCTAAAATAATGTCTTGTTTCGATTCCCCTGCTTTGTTCTGAAGTTGAACACGTGGTTTACCGTGAACATCTGTTCCAAAGATGACTTCCGGTGATTCCATTGTCTTTTTATTTAGATTTTGAAGCTCATCATAAGCATAAACCATTCTTTTTGGCTCTTTCAAAATTTCATAGCAAAGTCGCAAGAAATGTTTAGAAAAATCCTGGGCTTCATCAATAAGTATAGCATCATAATACCGCTGATAATTTTTAATTTTATTAAGAGCTTCCTCACAAACTCTATCAAACTCTTGACCATATTTAGCCATCGTTTTTGCTGAATTTAAATCTCGATATTCAATATTATGTCTTTTGCAAAATTCATAATAAATTCCTTCTATTGAAGGACTTCCCCAAGCATGAATTATTTTGACTTTTTCCCAATCTGGCTCTTCACTTTTATGCTCAATAGTAAAAGTATTAATAAGCTGCTTAAACTGACCTTTCAACGAACGGGTATTAAAAGTTACAGCAATATGCCAATCGGGGTGTTTTGCGTGTAGATATGCAGTTTTAAGAGCTAGAACTATGGTTTTACCCGAACCAGCAAGACCTCTAATTCTCTGGACACCTTCGACTGTTTCAATTACTGCTGCACTTTGATTTCTGTCTAAGTTGGCGATTGATTCTTCTAGTTTATAGAGCTTTGCTCCCCTGGAGTTTTCTTGCTTAACATAGCTGCGCTGATTTCTTTTTCTTATGGAAGTCATAGCTTGTATGACTGAGTTAAGTTCTTCAAAATATTCACTCGATGATGGCCATTCTAGTTTTTCCAAGTAGTTTGTAAGTTCTGAATCACTAATTATGACCGGATATTCATCGTCTAAACGCTCTGGTTTATGACTCCAAGCTGGTGCATATGTTACCACACCAAGTTCTACCATTAATTTTCTTTTGTTCGTGAGAGATTTCTGTTGAAGTAGTTTAGATTGAATTTTATTTATGCTCTCATCTTGTACTTCTTCTATGTTTAGGCTGATATCAGTTCCTTCCACAATGTTAAAAATAACAACACCCTGCTCTCTGGATACCAAAAGAGCATCAATCTGATAGCCCCCCTGAGAGGTTCCGATTATTGGGTATCCTAGATATAAGCTGCCATCGATATCGCTTCTCTTCTCAAAGAACTCAGCTAGCCTTCTAGATGACTCTGGTTTATCTACATCGCCTCGGATAACGTTAACCATGAGATGTTGCCTTACCTAATGTATGTACCTTTATTATGCCTCAATTCGGAGCGATCGTCCAACCTGTATTTTTAATGCGAAAGCCGGAACTCGCCGTTGGGATGCTGCACAAGTTTCGCTAGATATTCCCCTCAGCTTTTATCCTCTGTCAAGCTCCAGCAATGACAATTTTCTTGCTGCGCTGAATCAGGCAAATTTAGAGTTTGCTATTTTCTGCAAAAATTTGACCGCGCGCTCCTAATTATAAGTGAAAGTTATGTTTAAGCTTAAGGATTTTTCTTATTTTCATATTACAAACAATGTTGTAAAAAAATGTAAAAATTTTATTAGGAATGATTCTTATTTAGCCGACGATTTTGCAACGTTTGACAATTTATTACCTAATTGTGATGAAGCTATGGTACTATTAAAGTTATAAAATCTGTAGCTTGTTATTACTGTCAAACAAACTGACTAACAAACTTAAGACGGATAAAAGTCTGAAATCCTTGTCAAAGCTGCAATGCGATCGGAAACAGCGGCAAAAAAACCGCTTTTTTTGCGATCGCCTCAAGTAAAGCTGTGTGTCAAAAACAGCGAAGCCCCGGAGGGTGGGGTTGACAAAAGCACTAGAATATGCAGTAAAAGTCAGGGTAAGCAAATAAGACTGGCAGCAGAAAACAGGGGCGAAAAGGCACAAAACAGGTAAAACAAAAGTCGATCGGGCAAAGTAAGTTGGCCGAGGACTAAAAATATGGTGATGGGTGAGATACAATTGACCTGTTCTGAACCAAGAATTGGTCAACATCACAACTATCCTGTAGAAGTCTGAAGTTGAGAATCTCAGGGTTGTCGAGGAGCGGGAGCAAACAGAAAACTATGCCTCAAAAAGTAATCGCCAAACAGATGTCTTTGGAATCAGCGTCAGAGCCGATCGCCGTGAGGGCGACGGTGGAAACAGTGCCAGCCGAAGCAGTGGCAGTAGAGTCCTACGCAGATCGGTTGATGGACGAACTGTTTGAAGGAGTCGATGGAGCATTCGACGGTAGCGGCGGACTGCCATCGGAACCCGTGCAGCCAGAATTCGTGGCGCTCAAGTCGATCTCGGTACCTCAAATAGTTTTGTCGCAGTTGGCACCCCCCCAGCCACCGCGGGGCGAAAAAGACGTAGAAGCGATCGCCCGCCAAGTCGCCCTAGAAACAACCAAAAAACAGCAGTCCAAACAATCATTCGACAGAATCCTGCTGGGAGCAGCCTGTGGGTCGCTGCTGCTAGTCATGGGGTTATGGCTCGCAAGCAGGTCGGGACTCGTGCGCTTGCCCGCCACCCCCGCACCAGAGAGGTCGGTAGCAAGTGGCAAAACAGCACCAGACACCCCGTTTGTGGAATACGTGCAGCGCTCGCTAGAAGCGATCGAACAAAAAAAAGCACCCCAAGCTAACCCGCAACTTGCAGGAGTTCCCGGAGCCCCCACCCCAGGGACGCTGCCGAGCATTCCAATTTCCGGCGCGCCACCGGCAACAGCAGGTCTTTCGACAGCAGTCAACCGCATCGCTGATGCCCTAGAACAAGCCGGCGCGCAGCCGGGAGCACCAGCACCCCAAGTCGTAGTCATCCCTCCCCCCGCTCAGGTGACTGTGGCTCCGCCTGCTCAGGTGGCTGCTGCTCCGGCTGCTCCGGCTGCTCCGGCTGCTCCTCAAACCGGGGCAGTTTCCCCCTCGCCTGCTGCTCCAGCCTCCGGTCGTGCGATCGCCGCTGCGGGCAATCGAGAGCCCGTCGCCGCTTCCCCTTCCCCCTCGGAGTCTCCCCAGCCAAAGATTTTGGCTCGCGAAACCGAACCGGCACCAGCGCCCGCAGCCGCCCAGCAATCTGCGCCCGCGCCCGAGCAATCGGCACCAGCAGTCAGCAGCGCCCCGACTTCCGCCCACACGCTGGTAGGGATTTTGGAGTTGGGCGATCGATCTGCTGCTTTGTTTGAAGTAGACGGCGTAGCCCGCAGAATTTATGTCGGCGAAAGCATCGGCGCTAGCGGTTGGACGCTGGCAGAAATCAAAAATCAAGAAGCAGTTATCCGCAAGGGAGGAGATGTGCGATCGGTTTTTGTCGGCCAAAAGTTCTAATCAGTCATCAGTTATGAGTCATTAGTCCTCAGTCATTAGTTATGACTTAGGTCATCGGTAATCAGTAATGGGCAGCGATCGGGCTGTATATCACGAGCAGTGAAAAAAGTTATAATATAGGAACCGCCAAGACGTTCTTAATTGCTGAAACCATTGCTCTTATTGCTTCTTCCTTCTATCCGTTAAATCGCTTCCCCAATTCGTTACCGAACTTTCTTCTGCTATAACTAACAACTCAGGATCGATAATCAATCTCCAGTGACTAAGAACCAATGACTAATAACTAATGACCAATGACTAATGACTCATAACAGATGACTGAGGAATTATAAAAAATGGGCTTATTTGATGATTTCAGCCGCTTTCTAGAAACCCGATTAGAAGAATTTTTGCGTAGCAATCCCCATCTGGAATTGCAGGCAATAGAAGAACAACTGAAGGAACAAGAAGAAGACACTCTGCGGCTGATTCTCGATATCCAAAAACAAGAGAAAAAACTGCAAGCCGAAATTCTCTCGGCCGCCCAAGAAATTCAGCGCTGGAACGATCGCATCAACAAAGCTAAAGCTGCTCAAAGGCTCGATTTAGCTCAAGCCGCCCAAGAGCGGCAAGCCGCTTTGCTGCGTCAGGGAAATCAGCGCTGGGGGCAAATGCAAGGCTGCAAAGAACGGATTGAAAAAGCAAAAGAACTGTACCGCCAAATTCAAGTAAGGAGAAAAGAAGTCCGAGCAAAAGCAGCCGAAGCTGCAACTCGCACTACCGCTAAAACAGAGCAAAATTGGGATACAAAGGGTTGGAATCAGAGTTCAAATTATAACAGTTTTAATGCCGCAGATCCTTTAGAAGAAAAGTTTCAACGCTGGGAAGCAGACGAAGAACTCGATCGCATGAAGCGGAATATAGGCAGATAGTTACGAAAGCATCCCAATCCTGTAGGGACGGGTTCACCCGGAACTCGGATTCCTGGTGTAACTATTCGTCAACCCTCCAGACTCTCAGGTATTGCGATCGCTCGTTCAGACTTGATATAATTACCCTTCTAAAATTGTAGGGACAATTAATCAATCATCCCTACAATATTCTCACCTACTTAATTAGGGTTGCATATTTATGGTATAAACAAAAACTCTAATCAAGTAAAAAACCTATGATTTTTCCCGGCTGTCAATCCACAAATCTGACGGGGTGACAACCCCGTCAGGTGAAAAAGACGAATTCTGAATCAAAAAACAGTTTTTTAATTTAAATCGCTGCGGTTATTCACAACGGTTGCTCTGCTTGAGAAGGTGGCTCTTCTGGCAGCGGAATAAACTCTGTCTCTTGAGGAACCTGAGCAAAGCGTCCCTCTCTCCAATCGAGTTTGGCTTGCTCAATGCGCGAGTGCCGACTCGAAACAAAATTCCACCACTTATGGCGCTCACCAACAGGTTCACCGCCAATCACAATACAACGAGCCTTGCCGGAAGCAGAAATGTTTACTTCAGTGCCTGAAGTGAGAACTGCCAACCGATGTTGTTCCAGAGGCACTCCATCGATCATAAGCCCCTCTGTTACGCTGTAAACAGCCTGTTCGCTGTAATGACCCGGTAAGGTAAATTGCTTGCCAGGAGCTAGTTGCACGTCCAGATAAATCATGGGTAAACTACCTACGCTGACGCAAGCGTACAGCGTAGGCTTTCAGTAGCCCTAGAATCAATTGGACAAGCCAACAATTCTGAACCTCCAGGCTGGTTTACACTCAGCCCCACTAAAGCTATCATCAACGAGCCATTATTATCAGCATCCCCAATCCATCCACAAGCTTTATTACTACACTTAAAAGACTTATTGTTTCTGAGTCCAATGTGCAGACAACAATGACAGGTTTGACTGGTATAAGCAGGGTTAACTGCTAGGATCTCAATTCCTTCTTTTATTCCTTTGTATTCGAGAAATTGACGCAGTTGGTAGAAAGCCCAAGAATTAGACCGTCTTCGTTCAGTCTTGTTTCTCGGTTTCTGATTGGTTCTAGCTCGAATACCTGTTAAATCCTCAATAGCAATGAGGGATTGAGATTGCTTGGCTTCGTTAATGATAGCTTTGGATATATTATGGTTTAACCCTGTCGGGGCGACAAGTCACCTATAACGCTGATAGAATAAGCCTCATAGCTCTTATGCCTTGTTGATAATTAGGTAGTTTATGTGGAGACAAAGACATTAATTCAACAACAACCTGCCAATTACTAAACATCAAATCGACCCATGATTCACCCCAAAGTCCAATATAAAAAGTGCTATGTCTAGCATATTTTCTGTGACTTTCTGTTTTTCTGCTTAGATATTCTTGAACTTGCTTTGACTTAATTTCTATCCCTTGGATTATACTCTTCAAGTATGCTAGTGACAACAAAATTAATAATTTACTCAATCGCTCACCGGTGAGATTAGTCCTTTCTAGGTTATATCCTCCACTCTTAAAGTCTCGCTCACATTTCTTCAATTCCAAATCTTTTTGCATAGGCATCAACTGCTGCTTGTATATCTGCCAAGCTGGTCAGAATATACCAAGGTTCTTCTGTAGTAATATTTCGATATTTGCCCAGCCACTTACCGGCTTTATTAAACCCCTTAATGGGTGCGGTTTTTCTAATTGTTACTTCTTGATTGAAAAAGCTATTTCCTGGCTCTAATCCTAGCAGTTTTAGTTCAGTCCATAACTCCGATTCTGTCGGAAATGCAAACATTCTTTTTTAGTCGTAAACAGAAATCTACTTTCTTCTCCCTGAGCCAATTTGCCAGGGTAACACTACAAAATTCACGATCTCCTAACACGAGCAATTTATAATCTGATAAGGCGGCGAATACTGGCGTTAATACAAATTGTTGATTTTCCAATGTGCTGTTCCCTTGTTTTTCAAGGGCTTTCCAATAAATAGGAATGGCTCTTTTTCGCCAAATCATGCTGACCATCAAAATATTATTTGATTGCCATTTGGTTCGATCTATTGCTAAATATATAACCTTATTTTCTTTGACACTACCTTTAATCCAACCAATCACCAGTGGCAACCAAATATTATCTATACTCCATTCATTCTCTGATAAAAATCTCTGAGATTTTTTTCTACTTTCAAAATTAATAGGTATTGCTAGTTTTGTCGCTATGGTTTCTAATGTGACTTCTTTAATCGATTGCACCACTTGAATCAATAAAATTGTCACTAAGTAATTAGAACGTGTCAGCTTTTCTGACAAATGGGCATGATATAATTCTGGTATCATTTAATTGTTTTTTGGGTAAGAAGCTTTCTTACCCTATCTTTTTTCATGCTATTTGTCTAGAGTTGCCGGACTGTATGACTTTCAGGCGACCTGTCGCCCCGTCAGGGTTTAACCATGCCTGATACCGTCTCTCTCTACCCGATAACCGTTTCAAGATGTTTCTAGCTCTACGTCTAGTTGACAAGAGTGCCTAGAGTAGCTTTCTTTTGGAGAGAAGCCCGAACCCGATTAAATTTATCTCTTTTGTCTTGAATTTCTTTTCCAGACCATGACTTCCCTGTACTGGTTACAGCGATATCGCGTCTGCCAAAATCGACCCCCATGACATGACTGGTTTTCAAAGGGGATGGTACATCATTTTTAACTTGAATATGGATATACCAATCCCCATCTTTATGTTGACATAATTGTGCGGAAATTGGATTTTGACCTGAGAGTTGACCGCGCTGATAATTACTAACTCTCATTGGTATTTTGATTCGTTTTCCCGTGGTACTGATACTAGCTAAATAGCCGTCTTCAATCAAACGGAAAGTACGAGAATCACAGTCAAAACTGGTAGGCTTGAATCCTTTAACTTTTTTGCCTTTATATTTGGCAGTTAAACGATTCGCACCGACTCGCTTCACAAGCTCTAACAACATGATTAGCGGTTAAACCAAAACGCTCTTTAACGTCTTGATAACAAACTGCTTGGATTGAGTTTCTCTCGGTCAAACTCGCCTTAACGTTGTTATTAATATAGTTGCAAGCATCAGCAAACGCCTTGGTAGTATCGTCTAATAATTGACGCTGTTCTGGCGTAGGTTGAAGCTTTACAACTAGGGTTAAGACTTGTTTCATCGACTTTTAAAACTCACGCTTATGAGATGATAGCTTAAAAAGCAGTGCTACGCAAGTCCGAACTTTGTTGGTCGCAATTCCTCTCAACGCTCACCCTATCCGGTAGAGCGTGAGCCTCCTTGCGACATTAAAGGTGAAAATATTTGAACTGGGGAAGTGCGATCGTAGGCATCACCCGCCATTAGGGTGAACGAAACTCTTCTGGTGTGGGGGGCGAATTCTTGTTTGGCATTTGCCAAGTCGGTGTAAAGCTTTTGGATGTCCCAGCCGTTGCTGGCGCGTGCAAATGGTTCTTCGGGTCGATCGAGGGTAGAGGGTATCATTTGCGGCAGTCGCGATCGAGTTCCTAGTCTAATTCCTAACCAAAATCCTAACATTCGCTGTGCGCGATCGGACTGTTTTCACCGCTAATCTATTTTTAACACAGCAAACAGGGGAATGAGTTGCAGGTAGAAAATCCTCTCCTTTACAGTTGGCAAAATAACTATACATCAATCGGAGAAATAGAAAATGCCTGGAATTGCGATCGCCTTATTTTTCATCCTAGGTTTAGTTTTAAGTCTTGTTGGCTATTTTTGGGGATTAGTTCAAGCTTTTGGAGAGGAAACTATTTGGGGAGTGCTTTACTTGCTTGTCCCATTGGCATCATTGGTTTTTTATATCAAAAATTGGAGCAATGAAAAAATCAGAAAAACCTTTTTAATTCAATGTGCTGGATTGCTAATGTTTGTATTGGGAGGCATTACTACTTCAGTATTTTATGGCCAAATTTTTGTAAAAGTCTCTGACTCTGGATCTAATGTAGAGCAGGGGTATAACGAGCAATCGCCCTCTTCTTTGCCTTCTGGTTTCAACACTTCTCCATCACCCTATCAAGAGTTATCTCCTGCTTTCGAGTCAGTTCCTGCTGCCGAGCCATCTCCTGCTGTCGTAGCACCTGTTTCTGAGCCTATTTCTGCTCGTGTTGCTCCTCAAATTTCTGACTTCAAACAATCGATGAAACTCGGCTATATCTAATACGGGCAGGGAGACTATCAAACCGCTTTAATCAATTTTAACAGAGCTTTACAGCAACGTCCAGGCGACGCTTATGCTGTCAAGGCTGTTTACAACACCAAAAGTGCGATCGTCCAAACCAGTGTTAAATAATAATCCGTGCCTGATAAATTGTATACAGCGGATAGATAAGTAATTCACCTTGTTGGTGAAAATCCAAAATTAACTGATGAAAATTCTCACGCGAACACCTACTAAACTAACAATTCAAACTGCCAGCGCCTGGGATGGTTTGCTATTAATTTCTCCCTTCATTGTCATTGGACTATTGCAGATAATTTTAGCATCAAATTGGATAGGTGGAGGTATATTTCTGTTGTTTTCGCTGTCTTTGTTGGACGGCGCGATAGATGAAACATACATTTTTGATAAAACTTTTAGCAAAATGACCATTAAACGACGCGGTGTGTGGCTTCATGATGTTACCGAATGCTCAACTCGCGAGATTTCTGCGGTGGAATTAGAGGAAATAGGAGATAGCGAGGGAAATTGTAGCTATTATGTTGATTTGTGGATGTTAGGGGGCGATATCATCTGTTTAAGAAGCTATTCACTAACAGAACAATACAAAATGGCTGACTTGATTCGCAGCTATATCTCGATTAACGATAATCGCACGCTTAGCAATGTATTTGCCCTACAAATCGGTGAACCCTAGCTATCGCGTAGGCAATCGCCCAAATCCATAACTAAGCTGTTGGGCATTTAAATTTTGTGTTGAGGGCGGGCTTTCGGGCCCAACCCCTACTCCTCACAAGAGTGAAAGTTTATTTGACCATGCAATTTAAATGCTGATTAGCTTAATGATAATTAAGTAGGCACAAATAAACCTGATAATGTAACAAAATGTAAACCTGTTCTCACCAGAGTGATTACTTTCCTACGGCTCGCGAAGCTAAGGTCTCATTCCCATAACATAATTAATATACTTTTAAGATTCATCTACTTTAAATCACGGAAAGCTATCTTAAACCCATCCGCAGGTAAACTCGCGACCTTTGTTGTCGGTCAGACATTTTAGTGCTAACCTATTAGCAATATAAAAGGGGTCATGGCACAGGACGACTTCAAATAATATATAAGTTAACAACTTGGCTGATCGGGGTCAGGAAGTCGATGTGTAGCCTCAATTTTGGAATAAAAGGGTGAGATAAATGAAAATAATCAAGCAAACAGCGAGTGAATTAATAATTCAGACTCAAAGCATATTTGATTTTTGGCTCCCTAGTTGTTTATTCATGGCAGTTGGACTGATATCGCTGACTTTTGACTATCATGCAGCAACCCTGAACTGCCAGCGATTGAAGGCAAAACAAGGAAATTGCCAGATTGTGCGATCGAATTTACTGGGGTCGAACATCAAAGAAATTGAGCTGGCTTCTTTGCGGGGAGCTAAAGTTGAAAGATGCGGCTATAAAACCAGAGTTGTACTTTTGACTTCTGTTGGCACTGTTCCTTTCACTGCTAACTCCACTAATTGGGGAACCCAAGACGCTGTGGCTTCTGACATCAATTTTTTTGTTAAAAATGCAAAAAATGGATTGCTGCGCTTAAGCCAAGAGGATCACTGGTTGGGATGGACAGGAGGCATATTTTTGCTCGCAGGAATCGCAGCGATCGTCTTGAGAAATAATGAAATCTACAGCTTCGATGAAAATTTAAACACCTTGACTGTTAAACAGCGGGGTTTGTTGGCACGTAAAGTAATGGAATACTCTCTGTGCGATATTTATGGTGTGGAAGTCGATCGCACAAAAGATCGGGATCATGACATTTGGTACGAAGTCAGGCTGTTAGCTTGTGGAGGCTCTCGCATCTCCTTACCCCGCACCATGAACCCATACCAGCAAGCAAAAATCGCCAAAGCGATTAACAACTATCTGCACCAGCAAAATCACCAAAAATAGCCGATCGCGATCGACCCGATTTCTCAAGGTTGCGGACTTACGCAGAAACCGGGTTTTTCACCAAAATCTCTTCTAGAGTGCGATCGCTTCCAGTATAAAAACCCGGTTTCTTTGGTATCCAGTGCGAAACTCGCGATTGGGTGGAAACTCATCATCTAAAAAGTGAACAATCGTTCACTTTGTAGGTTCTTTCAACTTCCAACCTGGTTTGACAACTTGCCGGGAACGGGCAATTACTAAACAATCATTCGGCACATCTTCTGTCACCACAGAACCCGCCGCTACAGTAACATCTTCGCCCAAAGTTATCGGTGCAACCAGCACGCTGTTAGAACCAGTTTTACTCCCATCGCCTATTTGAGTTTGGTGCTTGTTTTTTCCGTCATAATTCGCCGTAATTGTCCCAGCACCGATGTTGACTTTTTCTCCCAAAGTCGCGTCGCCTAAATAAGACAAGTGAGCGACATTAGTTCGATCGCCTATTTGAGTATTTTTCAATTCTACAAAATTGCCGACGCGACAGTTCGCCCCAATTTCTGCGTGTCCCCGCAAGTGTGCGTAAGGGCCAACTCGCGAATTTTCAGCAACCATACTGTCAGAAACCACCGAATAAAGCACAGTCACATTTTCCCCAATCTGACTGTTTTCGATCAAACTGCCGGGGCCGATGCGACTACCAGAGGCGATCGAAGTATTTCCCCGCAAGTGAGTTTGCGGTTCAATTACCACATCCGGCTGCAACTCTACGGTATCGTCAATGGTGATGCTGTTGGGATCGAGCAGCGTCACTCCCGCCGTCATCCACTTGTCCTTTATCCGCGTTTGCAAAATATCGCAAGCTGTAGCTAAATGTTTGCGATCGTTAATTCCCAATATTTCTTGATAATCTTCCACATCCACCGCCATCACCGGACTGAGGAAATTTACCGTATCAGTTAGGTAATATTCTTTTTGGTCATTGTCTGCCTTCAATTCTGGCAAAATTTTCTCTAAATCCGGCCAGTGAAAGCAGTAAACACCTGCATTAATTCGGTGATTTTGCTTTTGAGCTTGTGTGCAGTCGCGGTCTTCGACAATTTGCTGGACTAAGTTTTGACTGTCGGTAAATACTCGACCGTATCCTTGGGGATTCGGCAAATTAGCTGTCAATAAAGTAGCAGAGTTTTGGTGCTGTTTGTGAATGGCCATCAATTGTTTGATAGTTTCTGCCCTCAGCAAAGGTACATCCCCATTTAAGACCAGCAAGTCTCCTTGAAATCCCTCTAAGTGAGGCAGCAATTGTTGGATGGCATGACCTGTTCCCAATTGTTCGGTTTGTTCGACAAATTCTAGGGGAGGAGATTGAAGATTTTTCCCTGATATTTCTTGACCTCGAATCAGGGATTCTTTAACGAGTTCGCCTCGATAACCGACGATGACAAGTCGCCTGGTAATTTGAATTTCTTGACAACTTTGGAGGACTCGCTCAACTAGCGATCGACCGCCCAATTCGTGTAGAACTTTAGGCAAGTCAGATTTCATGCGCGTGCCGCGTCCAGCAGCTAAAATTGCTATTGCTACCATTGTGCGATCGAGTTATTTGCTATAAAAACTTGAATATTGACTAACTGATGATATCACTCGCTGTCGGCCGATGGCACTGCGATCGCACAATTTTTTAATCTCAAATCTCACATCCGCGCGATCGAGGATTTTTCCAGGCGGATGCTGGTTGTAGGGGCGATGCTGGCAATATCTGGACTGGCGCGCCCGGTATCAAAAACCTGGTTGCAGCAACAGTATTTGGCGGCTGAGCAAGACGACTTGCATGCCTCACTACAAACCTGAGTTCGTTTGGGGGTAAGGAATGCGAGTCTTTTCCCAAGGGCTGGGAGGGGGAGCGAGAGTGAGAATTTGCATCTTTGGGCTGGGATTTGCCACGATACATTATACTATTTGTTGAATTTCAGTTAGGGTGTTTTCAACTTTAAAAAAACTATTTCTGACTTTTTCATTAATTCTGCCTTCTATAGCAACCGCGCCCGAAGGTTAAGACGTTCTTAATTGCTGAAACATGAGCTATCATATTGCTTCTGACTTCTCTGCTAAATAACTAAAGCCTTCTGACTTCTTCCATCCGTTACATCTGTTACGTAATCCGTTACCGAACTTCCTTCTACCTTCTACCTTCTGCATTATCAGGTGTCCAGCTATGACAGAGCTTAATTTTCAGGAACTTGCCAAGCAGGGAAATCCGCAGGCGATCGCATCTTGGCTTGACAGCCAGTTGCAATCTGAAGGCATCACAGCCTCGGCAAATCTCGACGGCGATTGTTTGGATGTAATTCTTGAGGCCGAGCAAGTACCGAAAGAAGATACATTAGTTGATTTTGTTCGCACCGAGCTGACGAATTTGCAGCCGGATTCGATTCGCAAAGTGAAGGTGGATGGCCGAGAAAGCGGTCAGATTGCTGCTGCTTGGAGTCAAGAGTTTAGTTTGGAGAACAGCACTTTTGAACAACAAAGTTTTGCAGGAGAAGCTGTACCAAATACTGCTGTTGCTAATATGGACGATCGCACAGAGATGGAGAGCAATATTGAGGAAGAAAAACCGCCGGAACTTGCTGCTTTTGAGAACCGGCTGCGATCGACTTTCATTGTAGTCGGGCTAGTAACGGGTATGTTGGCGATCGCCGTGGTGGCGTTTGTCGGTAAAATTTTGAACCAGCCAGCAGCAACTGCTGGGAATAATCCCGATGGAACAGCAGATTTAGCAACTGCACCAGATACTTTTCGAGAAGCCGTTAACAGCGCACTCACAGCAGCAGAGTTAGGGCGATCGGCAAAAACCAAGCAAGACTGGACGACAGTTATCGATCGTTGGCAAGAAGCGGTCTCATTAATGAGAAGAGTACCAGTGTCTAGCCCCAACTATCAACTCGCTCAATCAAAAGTAATCGAGTATCAGAAATATCTGCTTTACGCTCAAGAAGCAGCAGTAACTCCCCCTCAGCCAACTCCAACTCCCGCGCCCGCCGAAAAATCACCTTCGGAAAAAGCAACTCCTAAAAAATCAAATTCTGAAAAAAGAGCTTCGGAGAAAGCAACTCCTAAAAAATCTCGTACCGATAAAGCAGAACCAGAGAAAAAAGCTCCTTCCCGATAAATGTTCAAATATTGATGTGAAAAATTATGACTGACAACACTTTAATCGTTTCTCCTGAATGGTTAGCCACCAATACCGACAATCCGCAAGTTGTAATCATTGACTGTCGTTTTTCCCTTGGCGACCCTGAATTGGGACAAAAACAATATCAAGAAAGTCACATTCCTGGAGCTTTCTACTTAGATTTAAACCGCGATCTCGCGAGTTCAGTGGGCAAACACGGCGGTAGACATCCGCTGCCAAATATTGAAGAATTAGCTGATAAATTGAGCGCGATCGGCATTAATTCACCAGAAACTTTAGTCGTCGCCTATGACGATTCGCGACTGGCTTTTGCTGCTCGCTTGTGGTGGCTGCTGCGATATATGGGACACAGCAAAGTCGCTTTGTTAGACGGCGGTTTCAGCGCATGGAAAGCGGCGGGCTATCCGGTAACAAATACTTTGCCCGACCCCCGCGAGGGTAAATTTGTTGCTCACTTGCAGCCGGATTTGGCGGTAGATATTGAGGCGGTAAAAGAGCGTAAAGACTTGCCGGGAAAGGTTTTGGTTGATTCGCGAGAAAGTGAGAGATATGAAGGTTTGCGGGAGCCGATCGACCCCATTGCAGGTCACATTCCGGGTGCGGTTAACTATCCGTGGCAAGGGGTGACGGATGAAACAGGAAAAGTGCGATCGGCCTCGGAACAAAAACACCGGTGGACGGAATTAGAAAAAGCGGAAGAAATCATCGTTTATTGCGGTTCCGGGGTGACAGCTTGCGTTAATTTACTGTCTTTAGAAATCGCCGGAATTCCCGATGCTAAACTTTATGTCGGTAGCTGGAGTGACTGGTGTTCTTATCAGTTGTAGCCTGCAGGAGCGAGATGATTGTTGAGTGTTGACTGTTGACTGTTGACTGTTGAC
The DNA here is from genome assembly GCF_036705125.1 of Microcoleus sp. B7-D4. Classification (NCBI taxonomy): domain Bacteria; kingdom Bacillati; phylum Cyanobacteriota; class Cyanophyceae; order Oscillatoriales; family Microcoleaceae; genus Microcoleus; species Microcoleus sp. B7-D4. Next base: position 2,520 of record NZ_JAUBTT010000105.1, on the reverse strand, counting down.
TGTTCACGGCGTCAACCGTCAACATCATGCCGGTGTAACCGGAAATGATATCAAAGCGAAATTCCTCGCTATGAGGACTAATGAGTTCTTCAGTCCTCTTTGAGAGGACTTTCGCTATGAGACAGGGAATTCATTCCCTGGCGGACTGTTGGGTGAGCGGGAGGACTGACGGACTCAAAGCTTAAGTTGACACTAATATAGCAATCCTAAATCATTTGCATAATTATTGTAGGGGCAATCCCCCCGTGGTTGCCCGATAGATAGGGGGTAGGCACGGGGGCACTACCCCTACAAATGTATCTGAATCATTTAGGATTGCTATAGGTAGCGGGTAATCACTTCGACTGACATCTTGCACCCTTGTCAAGAACAGGCTTTCCGGCCTGTTCCACAAGAAAATCTACTCTTTGTGGAACAGGCCGGAAAGCCTGTTCAGAAGGCGAATTAAACAATACCCTAAAAATCAAAATAAATATAAGGCAAACCGCCTTCGGGAGCCAACAGCCAAACCGCATACAAACAAAGCGGCACTAACACCAATTTCATCGGCCAATTTAACTCCAATTTCAAACCCCGACTCAACGCATAATTCCCCAGCATCGCCACAGCCAAAGCAGCCAACATCCAAGCTAAACTCACTCTATCTAAACCCAAAGCTTCTACATAAACTTTCTCAGCAAACTGCACATCAGCAGTGTGTCCCCACAAATGCGAAATCGCCCATCCAGAATCCTTTAAATCGGGAAGTCGGAAAAATATCCAACTACCAAAAACCATCGCCTGAGTCCACAGCCAACCGATCGCAATACCGATCGGATTTTCCCACAAAAACTCAATCCGCAACCGCTTAAACAGCACATCAGTCAGCCTGTGAACCGCCAAAGCTAAACCGTGTAAACCCCCCCACACAATAAATCCCCAAGCTGCCCCGTGCCAAATTCCCGCAATTAACATGACGATCGACAAATTCAGACAAGTGCGCCACAAACCGACTCGCGAACCGCCCAAAGGAAAATACAAATAATTGCGTAGCCAATCGCCTAAAGTCATGTGCCAGCGTCGCCAAAAATCAGCTATGCTGGCACTAAAATAAGGAAAATCAAAATTTGGTGGCAAATACCAACCCAGCAGCAAAGCAGTACCGCGCGCCATGTCAACATAGCCACTAAAATCGAGATAAAGTTGCAGCCCGTAAGCCAAAATCGCCAGCCACAAATCCTCGCTACCCGCCCGCTGCAAGTTGGTAAAGCTTAAATCGACATAAATTCCCAAGTTATCTGCGAAAAGACCTTTTTTTACTGCACCAAAGGCGATCGTCCAAAGCCCCTCAGAAATGCGATCTGGCGTCGGAAATTGCTGGGTTTTCAGTTGATAAATCAAGTTGTGATACCGAGTAATCGGGCCGGAAATCAGTTTTGGAAAAAACAACTTGTAAGCAGCAAAGTGCAGCAGCGAAGTAGCAGCAGGCGCGCCTCGGTACACGTCAATCAAATAAGCAATGCACTCAAAGCAAAAGAAACTCAATCCCAGGGGTGCGATGACGTGACTTTTCACCCAGTCAGCCCCGTCGATAGCTACAGGCCAATTGAACAAAGTGCCGATCGAACTCAATAAAAAAGGCACATACTTAAAGCCCAGAAGCAGCAACACATTCAGACAAATGCCTATCCACAGCAGCAACAAACGGCGGCGGTTCCAAGATTCATTAGCAATCCGCCAATCCAGAGGTTCCCCAATCGCCATCGCCAAGCAGTAATTAAACAAAGCACCGACTAACAGCAGAGGAATGTACCAAATTTGCAGCGAAGCATAAAAAATCAAACTACCCGCCAACATGATGAACAGCCGCCACCACCGCAGCGGAACCGACCAGTAAGCCGCGAACAAAACTAACAGAAACAGCGCATATTGAAGGGAGATGAAAGTCATACCATTTTAGATTTTAGATTTTAGATTTTAGAATTGGGAATGGCTTATTTGGTATGGGTTTGGATTACTGGCCTACTGTTGCATTATTTTTATTAATCGAGACTTTGCTAAGAACGAGATTTATCATGGATTTTAGCCGATCGCCGACACGAAAACAGGCCCTCGGTAAGTCCCTACTATATAGTCGGCAACTGAGAACTGCTACATTTTACAGCACAAAGGTTAAATGCTGTTGCAAATTCAATAAATCTTGTCGTGTATAAATTAACTCTCTTACGAACCATATAAAATTCGGTGAAAAAAATATAATTAGGTTCGCAGCATCGGACTTCTGTTCTCAACAGCTACAATTCCTGATATCGTTTCCCTTCGCATCGGAATAATATTTTTCATCACGATAGCAGGTATTTGACAAGTAGTTCGATCGCATTTAAACCCTTCCAAAACCTCAAATTCGGTCAGATACGGTATGATAATGTCGATAAAAATTGCTTGCGGTTGCTCAAAGAGCAGCCGGGAGCATCTCATATTTGTAAAAATACTTCTTCTGGCTCCTTCCTTCTTCTGGCTCCTTCCTTCTTCTTCTTTCCT
>NZ_JAUBTT010000104.1:0-28023 GCF_036705125.1 Microcoleus sp. B7-D4 | reverse complement strand
CGTGCTTGGATGGCTCCGACAGACCAACCTCACGAAAACTTCATCTTCCCTGAAGAAGTTCTGCCTCGCGGTAACGCACTTTAAAAAAATCAGGATTTGGATTTCAGATTAATTTACTTTTTTTAAATTAATCTGAAATCCAAATCCCAATTCCCCGGCGCAGGTGCGGTACTCCCGTGTCCTACTGGGGAACAAAAAAACCCAAAATCCAAAATCTAAAATCGTTGGAGGTTCTACCGGGTGGTAACGCTCTCTAATTCCTACGCAAGCGGTCGCGACCAAGAATCCTCCGGGTTCGCTTGGTGGTCTGGCAACGCTCGTTTAATCAATCTCTCCGGCAAACTGCTGGGCGCACACGTCGCTCACTCTGGTTTGATCGTGTTCTGGGCCGGTGCAATGACTTTGTTTGAAGTCGCTCACTTTATCCCAGAAAAGCCCATGTACGAACAGGGCTTAATTTTGATGCCCCACGTCGCTACTTTGGGTTGGGGTGTAGGCCCCGGCGGTGAAGTCACTGATATCTTCCCGTTCTTCGTAGTCGGCGTTCTTCACTTGATTTCATCTGCAGTTCTCGGTTTGGGCGGCATTTATCACGCCGTTCGCGGCCCGGAAGTTCTCGAAGAATACTCTTCTTTCTTCGGCTACGACTGGAAAGACAAGAACCAGATGACCAACATCATCGGCTATCACCTAATTTTGTTGGGTGGCGGTTGCTTGCTGTTGGTAGCTAAGGCCATGTTTTTCGGCGGTGTCTATGACACTTGGGCTCCGGGCGGCGGCGACGTGCGTATTATCACGAACCCCACTCTGAATCCGGCTGTGATTTTTGGCTACTTGGTGCGCTCTCCTTTTGGTGGCGAAGGCTGGATTGTCAGCGTCAACAACATGGAAGACATCATCGGCGGTCACATCTGGCTGGGCCTGATTTGTATCGCTGGCGGTGTTTGGCACATTTTGACCAAGCCTTTCGGCTGGGCTCGCCGCGCCTTAATCTGGTCTGGCGAAGCTTACCTGTCTTACAGCTTGGGCGCTTTGTCCCTGATGGGCTTCATCGCTTGCTGCTTTGTCTGGTTCAACAACACTGCTTACCCCAGCGAATTCTACGGCCCGACGGGCCCGGAAGCTTCTCAAGCGCAAGCTTTGACCTTCCTGATCCGCGACCAACGCTTGGGTGCTAACGTCGGTTCTGCACAAGGCCCCACCGGTCTGGGTAAATACCTGATGCGCTCTCCTACTGGCGAAATCATTTTCGGCGGTGAAACGATGCGTTTCTGGGATTTCCAAGGCCCTTGGTTGGAGCCCTTACGCGGTACTAACGGTTTGGACTTGAACAAAATCAAGAATGACATTCAGCCTTGGCAAGCTCGGCGCGCGGCTGAGTACATGACTCACGCTCCTTTGGGTTCTTTGAACTCTGTGGGCGGTGTGGCGACTGAAGTTAACTCGTTTAACTTCACTTCTCCTCGTTCTTGGCTGTCCTGTTTCCACTTTGTGATGGGTTTCTTCTTCTTGGTCGGCCACTTGTGGCACGCTGGTCGCGCTCGCGCGGCTGTCGCTGGCTTTGAGAAGGGTATCGATCGCGAAAATGAACCAGTGCTGGCTATGCCAGACTTAGACTAATCGATCGAGTTTATTCCTGATTTGATTGTCTAATCAAAAAAGGCTCCTGCTTAACGGCAGGAGCTTTTTTTTGCTCCCATATCTGAAAAAGCTGCGGATTGTCGATCGACCATTCTCCGATCCCACTAGCAGCAGATACAATCCTAGAGGTAGAAACCAGATTTCTGAGTTAACCTTTTGAATTCCATGCTGTTTCTTTCCGTAAGCTCGTTCCTCAGCGAGCTTTTGCATCCAGGACTGAGATATTTCGGTGCGACCTTCATCGGTGGCGGTGAATGACTCTGCCACTCTTGAAACTTGACAATTTTAATCCGTTGGGGTAAAGAGCTTGCAAGGCAGGCTCTACAAAGTTTATATTTAAAGTACAAAAGTTGTAATCCCACACAATGGAAAGTTGCAATGGAAAGTTGCAATGGAAAGTTGCAATTTGAAGGCCGATCGCTACAGGTGCAAAACTAATCGACGATCGCCCTCAGCATATTTATATTTTATTAAATGGCTGTGCTTGCCGAATTTTTTAACAGGCACAAAAGTTTTGGGCCGCTTACTATTATTGCTAGGAAAGCAAAAGATTAATAATGGACTCATTAAAGATCGAAAATGTCAAGGTGAGGTTCGATCGAGCAAATTTGCTCGAACGCATCGCCAAGCGCATTCGCCACTCTCTAGAACTACCCGAAATTCTGAGCGCAACAGCAGCCGAAGTTCAATCGTTCTTGGGAACAGACAGAGTAAAAATCTACAAATTTCATAGCGACGGTAGCGGTGAAGTGATTGCCGAATCAATTAACGGCAACCGCTTGCCATCCCTATTGGGGCTGCATTTTCCCGCAGACGATATTCCCCCTCACGCCCGCGAAATGTTCGCGCAACTACAGGTGCGATCGATCGTCGATATAGATTCCGGGCTGCTAGGCCAAAGTCCGCGTCGCGAGGCGGTTTCCGGCCAACTGCTGCCCGACGACGAAATGCGCTTTCGTGCGGTTGACCCCTGCCACGCTGAATACTTGACTGCACTGGGCGTCAAGGCTTGCTTGGTAGTACCAATTTTTCACGGCGAAGAATTCTGGGGGTTGTTGGTATCTCACCACTCCGAGTCCCGGAGTGTGACAGAAAACGAACTCCAAGGCGTTCAGACGGTGGCAGATCAGCTCGGCGTCGCCATAGCCCAATCAACCCTCCTCGCCAGAGCGAGGGCGAAAGCTCAACGGGAAGCTGCCGTCAACCGCGTCGCCACTGCCCTTAACTCCCCGCCGGCGATTGAACTCCAAACAGCTTTGGCAGAATCGGTAGCAGCACTAGATGCAGCCGGCGGCAGGCTGTGCATTTTCGCCACGCCATTCGTTTGCGACAGCAGCAAAGTTACGAATCTAGTTCCCTATTCGGATAACTCGAATCGGGAACTCACAGTCTACACTTGCGGCTCAGGGCCGAAGATGCCAATTTCGGCCAAATACCCGCAGGTTGAGCAATACAGCGTCTGGCACGAATATTTTAAATCCGGCGAGCAACAGGTTTGGGCAATTCCCGATTTGTACCAAATTAGCAGTTTGAGAAGCCTGCAACCTGCATTTCGATCGACCAAAATTCGCAGCATTTTAATCGTACCGCTCATAACCCGCCAGCAAATATTCGGTTACTTGACCATTTTTCGAGAAGAATTTGACACCGAAACTCTCTGGGCTAGACAGTTTGATAGCGACGAGCGGCTCGCCCAATCTCGGATATCTTTTGAAGCGTGGAAAGAGTCAAAAGCTGCCCAAATTCGCGAATGGAAGGCTGAAGAAATTGAATTGCTCCAAATTTTGGGCAACCACTTTTCTAATGCTATTAACCACTACCAACTCGATCAACAAATAGAGGAACTTAACACAAATTTAGAAAATCAAGTTCAAAAGCGCACTGCTCAACTACAGCAGTTGACCCAACACCAACGAGTGCTGTTTGAAGTGGTGGCAAAAATGCGGCAATCCCTCGACTTAAACAAGATTTTTAGCACGATGTCCCAGGAAGTGCGGCGGGCTTTAAATGCAGAGAGAGTGGCAGTTTACCGCTTCGATTCCGCATCAGAATTTAAGGACGGCGAATTCGTTGCCGAAGATGTTTTGCCAGATTTTCGGTCAGCAATGGCAGTCAAAGTGCACGATCGCTGCTTTGGAGAAAACTACGCCAATCTCTACTCTCAGGGGCGAGTTCACGCCATGTCTGACATCACACAAGCCGGACTGGAAGATTGCTTTGAGCAAGTCTTGGAGCAATTTCAGGTCAAAGCTACTTTAGTTGCACCGATTATGAAAGGCAACGACCTTTGGGGGTTGCTGTGCGTACACCAATGTTCGGCTCCCCGCAACTGGGAATCTTCCGAAATTAAGTTTGCTACCCAAATTTCGGCTCAGCTAAGCATCGCTTTAGAACAAGCAGATTTGCTCGCTCAAACTCAGCAGCAAGCAGTTGAGTTGCAGCGGGTAGCAGAGCAGGAGCGAATACTGTTTGAGGTAGTTGCTAAGATTCGACAATCTCTCGATTTAGATACAATTTTTCGTACTACAACTACAGAATTGCGGCGGATATTAAAGGCCGATAGAGTTGGCATTTATCGCTTCGATCCTAGTTTAAACTTTAATGAAGGCGAATTTATTACCGAAGATGTTTTGCCTGGTTTTTCTTCGGCAATGAATGTAAAAGTTCGCGATCATTTCTTTAGCGAAAACTATGCTAAAAAATATAGTCAGGGACAGATTCAAGTGCTACAAGATGTCGAAAATGCTGGACTTTCAGACTGCCATGTTGCTCTTTTAGCTCAATTTCAAATTAGAGCTCAGGTGATTATGCCACTGATGAATGGCAGCCAACTTTGGGGTTTGCTGTGCGTGCACCAGTGCAGCGGTTTGCGCCATTGGAACACTTCGGAAATTCAGTTTGCTACGCAAGTGGGAATTCAGTTGAGTGTAGGATTAGAACAAGCAGATTTGTTGGCTAAAACGCGGCAGCAATCAGTTGATTTGCAGTGGGCAGCCGAGCAACAGCGGATACTGTTTGAAGTGGTGGCTAAGATTCGAGAATCTCTCGATATCAACGCGATTTTTCAGACTGCCACCCAAGAAGTGTGTCAGTTTATGCAAGTTGATAGAATTGCTGTCTATCAATTTAATCCTGATTGGAGCGGCCATTATGTGGCAGAGTTTGTGAAAGATGGCTGGATAAAATTGGTAGGGGAAGGTATCAGTACGGTTTGGCAAGATACTTATTTGCAGTCAAACCGAGGCGGCAGATATGCCAATAATGAAACTCTAGCCGTTGACGATATCTATCAAGTTTGCCACTCGGAGTGTGACCTTGGTATTTTAGAGCAATTTCAGGTGAAGGCTTATGCGATCGCGCCGATTTTTGTAGGACAAGAACTTTGGGGTTTGCTGACAGCGTATCAACATTCTGGGCCACGCTATTGGGAAAGTTCAGAAGTCAACTTTTTAGCTCAGATTGCCAATCAATTAGGCGTTGCTATCCAACAAGCCGATTTGCTGGCTCAAACCAGACGCCAAGCAGAACAAATCGCTCAAAGTTTAAAAGATTTGCAACACACTCAAGCTCAATTGATTCAAACTGAAAAAATGTCGGGTTTGGGGCAACTGGTAGCCGGGATTGCTCACGAAATTAACAATCCGGTTAATTTTATTTACGGCAATCTCAATCACGCTAGTGAATATACTGCTAGCTTACTGAGTTTGCTGGAACTTTACCAGCAGCAATATCCCGATTATAGTCCTGAAATAGAAAAATTGAGTGAAGATATTGACTTGGAATTTCTGCTAGAAGATTTGCCAAAATTGCTATCGTCAATGAAGGTGGGAGCCGATCGCATCCGTCAAATAGTTCTGTCTTTAAGGAATTTCTCTCGTCTTGACGAAAGTCAAATGAAGGCGGTTGATATTCACGAGGGCATTGACAGCACGCTGTTAATTTTACAGCACAGACTGAAATCTAATGCGGACGGTGCAAACATTGTGCTAGTGAAAGAATACGGCATTTTGCCTCGAGTTGAGTGTTATGCTGGACAGTTGAATCAGGTGTTTATGAATGTAATCGGGAATGCGATCGATGCTTTGGAATCGCACAAGTTGCTCGCAGGTCAATCTGGAGCTCCTCAAATTAAAATCTCGACTGCTGTCGGTCAACTTAATGGTACTATTCCTAGCGCGGTGATTCGGATTTCTGATAACGGTACTGGAATTTCGGAATCTATGAGACAACGCATATTTGACCCTTTTTTCACGACTAAGGCAGTGGGAAAAGGTACTGGATTGGGCCTGTCAATTAGTTACCAAATTGTGGTAGAAAAACACGGCGGTGTTTTAAAATGCAATTCGGAAGTGGGGAAAGGTACTGAGTTTGCGATCGAAATTCCGCTTCGACAGCAGTCATTAGTCATTAGTCATTAGTCATTAGTCATTAGTCATGAGACCTCTTGCAAAAATAATTAGGACGGGCTCTGGGGCCCATCCCACAAGAAAAAATAACTCTTGTGGGATGGGCCCCAGAACCCGTCCCATCAATTGAGGAAAAGGATTTTTGCAAGAGGTCTATTATTTTAAAATCCAGCCAACAGTCAACACTCAACAATCACGCAGGGTGCAGCCGGAATTGATCTCATTCATCTGCGTTAATCTGTGTTTATCTGCCCTCATCTGCTGTTAAAAAAAGAAAATTTCTTAACCGCAGATGACAATGGATTGACGCCCATTTACGCAGATGCAGATGCGATCGCATAACCCGGTTGCGGCATCGCGTGTGACAGTTGCCTAAGTCCTGATGCCAAAAGATGCCTATTTAAGTGACTTTCATAGATTAGTTTCGCTATGCTTGTAGTTCTTGTTGGAGAGTATTCTTGACACGATCGTACTCAACCTCGATTTGAGCAAATAGGGAGGAGGCTCGATCGAGTTGACCAGAGGTACTGATGACTTCTAACGTGGCACAAAGGTGGGCCAGAGGAGCCGCGCTTAGATTCGCACTACTGCCTTTGAGGGTATGGGCCGCTCGGTTTAGGGCTTGAGTATCCCCTTGGGCGATCGCTAATTTCATAGCTTCTAGCAACTTTACGGCTTCCTCCAAGTAGCAGTTAGCTAGCAAGCTCAAAATCTCGGTTGAATCTTGATCGATGCTGCTACAGAAGGCTTGCAGTTCAGTGAGGTTAACCGCTGGCCTATCAATTTTTGGCTTGTTACTATCTGATTCCTCCTTTTGGGCCTGTTGCGGTTCCGGGTTGGGTTGACACTGACTCAGCGCTTGGTTGAGAGCCTCTAGTCGAATTGGTTTACTGATATAGTCATTCATGCCAGCATCAAGACAAACTTGGCGATCGCCCTGCATGGCATTTGCCGTCATTGCAATAATCCAGGGACGAGTAGGAGCCGGCCACTCCTGGCAAATACGACGGCTGGCTTCTAGTCCATCCATCTCTGGCATTTGTACATCCATCAGCACTACATCATAAGGCTGGCGATTCAGGGCTTCCAAAACTTCCAATCCATTGGCAGCAATATCGGCCCGGTATCCCAAACGCTCTAACAGCAGCAGTGCCACCTTCTGATTTACCAGATGATCTTCTGCTAAAAGAATTCGCAGTGGGAGTCTCTGGGCAAGTTTCATATCATCCTCCACAGATATAGGAAGCTGTTGTTGAACTTTTTTCGGTTGAGCTTGTAGCACATGGATCAGTATTTGATAGAGCTGGGATTGTTTGATCGGTTTGCTTAAAAAAGCCGCAAAGTGGGTGGAGAGCGCTGAAGAACTCGCTTCTGGGTAGCCCATTGAAGTCAGCAACACTAGGGGTAAACGGTGGCACTTAGGATGCTGGTGGATGGCTGAGGCGAGTGTGAGGCCGTCCATTTGTGGCATTTGCATATCTAAAATAGCCAGATCAAACGCTTCTCCACTCTCAAGCCAGTTGAGCGCTTCCGCACCCGATGGGGCAGCCAGACTCTGCATCCCCCAACTCTCTGCTTGCAACGTCAGAATTTGTCGGTTAGTGGGCTGGTCATCCACGATTAATAAACGCTTGCCAGATAGTTCTGGTAGCATTTCCATCGGTTCCGCTAACTCAGTAGCAACAGAGGATGCGACAATCGTGAAGTAGAAGGTGGAACCCATTGTGACTCGATTAAGCTTAGCGGCTTGCCATTTTGGTGAAGGGGTTCCTCCGACGTGGCCTCCGCTCTCAACCCAGATCGTGCCGTTCATCGTTTCACTAAGTCGCTTACTAATCGCCAGACCTAAACCAGTCCCTCCATACTGCCGAGTCGTCGAAGCATCTACTTGACTAAAAGACTTGAACAGTCGATCGAGCCGATTGGCGGGAATACCAATGCCTGTGTCTTGAATGGCAAACTGGATTTCGTACAAGCTTTCTGACAAGTTCCCAGGCTCAGAAATTGTTTTGTCAGAATCAACTAGAGAGGCTTCCACGGAAATGGTAACTTCCCCAGTTTCAGTAAACTTAATCGCATTGTTGAGCAAGTTAACTAGAATCTGACGGAGACGGGTGACATCACCCAAAATGAACTTAGGAGTCTGAGGCTGGATGAGGTAGCCCAACTCAATATCCTTCTCATCTGCTTTAACTGCAAGTTGGTCGATCGCACCTTCTATGCAATCTCTCAAGCTCAAGGGATGCATTTCTAGCTCCAGCTTGCCCGACTCAATTTTGGAGAAGTCCAGGATGTCGTTGATGATACTCAGCAGGGTATCCCCACTATTGCGAATCGTCTCGATAAAGTCTCGCTGTTGAGCCTTGAGTTCTGTATCCAGCAGTAGTCCCGTCATACCAATAACCGCATTCATGGGAGTGCGAATTTCATGGCTCATCATCGCCAGAAACTCAGTTTTGGCTCGGCTCGCTGCTTCTGCTTCCCGTCTAGTTTGCTCCAGGGCAAAGTTTTTCAGAGTTAATTCTTCTCGTTGTCGAGTTTCTTGCTCTAGTAATTGGGCTTGAGCTAGGGCAATTCCTACTTGAGTCGCCACTGATTCTAGCAACTCCACTTGATCGGCAGTCCAACGACGGTAGCGATCGCACTGGTGCAAACAAATGGCACCATTCGGTTCTCCTTGGTAAGAGGTTCGCACTGCTAATGTCGATCTCAAATTGAGACTGGTACAAATTGAATGAGCACAGGTGAGCAATGAATCGCAGTAGACATCCGGGGAGGCGATCGCTTCATCTTGAGCCATCAACCGTTTTGTATAAGCAGGACTGGCCGCCAGAATGTCATGCTCCCCGCTGGGCCCATATCCCACTGCTAGATACTCTGCAACGACAGGAAACTGAGGCAGTGGATTGTCCTGGTATGTGCTAATTAAGCAGCGACTGACACCAAAAGTTTGCCCAATCTGAATAGCAGCCGTTTCAAATATCTGCTCAGCATTGAGGCTTTGACGAATTTCTTGGGTAATTTGCTTCAGCAGTAGGGCTTTTTGCAATTGTCGTTGTAGTGCTTCTTCTGCCTCCTTGCGATCGGTAATATCCTTCATGAAGCAGTGATGCCCCACAAAGACATTTTGCTCGTCATAAGCAGAAACCATCACCAGTTGTTTATAGAAGCTAGAGCCATCTTTTCGGATTCCCCTAGCTTCCGCTTCGACTCTACCGTCTCTCAACATTTGCTCATAAGCAGCCACCATCTTCTCAACATCTTCAGGATGAACGGTGTTTTGCCAGTCCCTCCCTAGCAGTTCTTCAGGCTGATATCCGCAGATGGCAGCATAAGTCACATTGACAGAGATATAGCGTCCTTGAGGGTCAAGCCTAGAAATGCCTGCCACGGCATTTTCTAGGGCCGCACTCATTTGTTGCAGTTCCGCTTCGGCTCGTTTGCGATCGCTAATTTCAATTAGAATGCAACCCACTGCTATACCCTGCTCTGCATCCTTGAAAATGGGAAAGTGAGAAACGAGCCAGTGGCGCTTGACACCCGTTTGACTGGATAGTGCTGTGCTAATTTCCAAGTTGATCGAAGGTTTTCCTGTCGTTAAAACTTGTTGTAACAGTGCATTTACACTAGGCGCAAATTCTCCCAAAATATCATCGGTTGTCTTATCTAAGTGAGCCTCCACAGAGTGGCCATTAAATTCAGCTAGTGCCTCATTGATTTGTAAAAATTTAAACTGCCGATCGTGGATACACAGCCCCACCCCTGCTAGGGAAGCTCCTTTAAAGAAAGCATTCAATAATTGCTCTCTTGCTTGAATTTCCTGCTCTAAGTTTTTGCGATCGGTAATATCGCTCTGAGAACCAGTCATACGGACAACTTTGCCCGCTTCATCCGAAAGCGCCTGCCCTCGAGCCAGAATCCACTTGTAGCTCCCATCCTTACAAAGAACTCGATGTTCTGTAATATAAAAAGAAGTTTTGCCCTCAAAGTGATCTTGAATTATTTGCAAGACGCAACCGAGATCATCGGGATGCACCCGCTTGCTCCATTCGTCCAGGTGATGGGAAATTTCATGGTCTTCGTAGCCCAACATTTCTTTCCAGCGAGCCGAGAAGAATACTTCATTAGTGTTGACGTTCCAATCCCATACCCCTTCATTACTACCACGTAGGGCGAGTTCCCACCGCTCTTCACTCGCTTGCAGAGCGACTTCTGCCTGATGCCGTTCGATTTCACTACCAATCCACTGAGCCATCAGCTTCAGTAATTCCACATGGGCAGATTTAAAGCTGTCTGCACGGGGAGATTTACTAGAAAAGCTGAGGGTACTGTAGACTTTGCCTGCAACTAAAACTCGTGTTCCAATATAAGCTTCCATGCCAAAGGCAAGATAGGCAGGATGGTGACGCCATTTTGAGGTGCCTGTATGTTGGATGGTTAGGGGTTCATTTGTGTCTAAAGCTTCACAGCACAAAGTTTGCTTAATATCAAAGACATCACCTGGTTTCAGGACTTCATCGGGCGATCGCACAACCATCACTTCATAACGGTTATCTTGCACACGAGCCAAGACGCCACTTTCCAGCCCAAAATTCTGACATCCCATGTCAATCAAAGCTTGAATGCGCTGCTCAAAATTGAGATTTTGGGTAGCAGTGACTTCATATAAAGCTCGTATCGCCGCCTCTCTCGTTCTTAGTTCAGTTTCGGCTTGTTTACGTCTCTTAATTTCAGCTTTCAGAGAGCGATTGATTATGGATAATTTTTGCGTTCGTTCTTGAACCCGCTGTTCTAATGTAGCGTTGGCGTGTTTAATCTCCCTAAATTTTTGATAAAGCGCGATCGCCATCAATTGAAAATTGCCAGCAAGCTCATTGATTTCACTAACAGAGCTATGTTTCCATTCAAATGTTTCTTCTGAAAGCTTGTTGGGTAAGTCAGTAGTCGCACGAGCTAAATAGGATAATGGCTGGATCAGTCGTTCGCTAACCAGCGTTGCAAACAAAAATGCCAACATTGTGACGAGGAGTAGAATACTCAAGTCAGCCTTGTAGCGATTTTGTAAATTTTCTACATAGGGATCGGCTGGAATTTCTAAGCGTAATTTCCAGTCCAGAGCGGGGCTAATGGTAAATTCCTGTATATACAGAGAATTTTTCCAACGGATCATCGGATTCTTGCCCTTGCTAGGAAGCCACTGCTGCAAGGTTCCCTCTAAGGTGCGAGTGCTGCCGTCCTTTGACCCCGGAACACTGGTCAAAAGCTTTTGGTCGGATTGATTACTGGCAATGACTCGGTTGTTTTGATCTAGCAATGTAATGCCTAGTTGCTGATTGTTTCTCTGGAAAATGTAGAGAGCTTTGATCTGGCTCAATCCTAATGAACCGTGGACCAGCCCAAGAAAATTACCTTGAAGTTGCAGGGGTACATTCAATCCTACATGAGGTTCGTCCAGTAATATATCTTTGTGGATAGGAGTCATCCAAGGTCTCAACCGCTCTTGAGCCAGGGGAATTAGAGATTGATGTTCCGTGCTTTGTTCCATCAACCGCCGGCGGGTTGGATTTAAAAGAGAAGAAGTAGCTAAAATGGTTCCCGATGAATCGGCAACATAAATTTTGTCGAAATCTGGCAACACCTGCTCGATCAGGCTAATGTTTTGTTGTAGATCCTCGGATGATTTAATCGCTGTATTAGCAGCAGTGCCGGCTTCAGGCATGAGCGATTTTTCAGCTAATGTATTCAAAGCTAAGAGATGTCGCTGATGCCATCTAGATATTGCGCTAGTGAGACTTTTTGCGTTTGTTCGTAACTCCGTTTGCACCGTCGTTTGGATTTGACCTACCAAGGATCTACCATCAAAAACTAATAGCATCAGTCCTGGAAGAAAGACAAAAGCTACCAACAGATGAAAAATAGTTTGTTGTAAAGAGAGGGCGAGATGCTTTGAAGCACCAATCCACCGATAAATCGGCGCATACGAAATGATTAAGCTGGCAACTAAGGCATTAAAAATGCCGTTGACTGCTTGCTTGCACATAACGAGGATGGTCTGATTCGCCTCCATGTGCATCATTTGACCGTAGAAAAGCCAGAGGAGGGGCATTCCAATTAAGAACCAGTAAATCCCATCGAATAAAAGGATATTTGGCTGTTTGCGCTTCTTGCAAAGAAACCCTACAAACAGAGCCTCAATTACCAAAATAATCGTGGCGTATGGATGATGCCACAGGATATAAGTATAGCTGCCTGCAATTAGACCAGCCAAGCCTCCCCAGCCCAAGCCGAAGTAGTAAGTAATAATCAGTATGGGAATACTGCCAAAGAGGAAATCAACCCCAAAGAAAAGAGACAAACTGAAATAGTTGCCCAGAATACCCGCACCAGTGAGAAGGGCGATCGCACCTAACCATCTTTTATTACGCATTGAGCTAGCCCCTCCCATAAACTTTTATAATCGCTAGTTGCTGAATATGACCTGATTCCGATAAAAAAAGCGCCATAGAGCCGATCTGTTATTTACCTGACAGTTTCCCTGAAGATCGCACCACCGATTATTTAAGCTTTCAAGCAGCAATCAAGGCTTACTCATACACGACTTGAGTTCTCGATCGACTTTTTTAATATGGTTCACGAACCAATCTAGCAATTGTTCATTAACCTTAATGGCTAAGGAAAGGCTCGACCCTTTGGTTTGTAGCTCTTGTTTAACTTCACTCAGTGTTTTAATAAATTTGGTATGCCCCGCTGCATTGTTAGATGCAACTGGGCATTTGTATCTTTGCATACAATTTTCTTCAAATCCGAAATGTTGGGCTACATACAAGTCTAAAAAATCTACAATACCTTTTATTTCTTCCTTCCCACGGTTTGCCAACATGGCATCCACTAAGGTATTGAGTTGATCGATCAATTGTTTATGCTGGCGGTCTATTTCGGGAATACCAATAGTTAACGAGTCATTCCAAATGACGAGAGGCATAGTTTTTACCCTTAGGATTTAACGGGTGAATTCATTAACTGTATGAATGTTGGTACAAAAAGTATTACGACCTTTGTCTTTGGCTTGATAAAGTGCTGCATCGGCAGCAGTAATTAAAGTTTCTGGTAAGCTTTCTTGGTTAGGAATCACACTGGTAATACCGAAGCTGAGCGTAATACAATGATGCGGAGAACTCTTATGAACTATTGCTAAATCTTGGATGCGAGCCTGCATTTGCTTAACGATTTGGACGGCTCCCTCAAGCTCGGTGTCCGATAAAATCACTACAAATTCTTCACCTCCATAACGTGCTACTAAATCTCCCGCTCGATTAATACTGCGATTGAGAGCTGTCGCAACTTGCTGTAAACATAGATCCCCTGCTTGGTGTCCATAAGTATCGTTGTAAGGCTTGAAGAAATCGATATCACACAAAATCAGTGACAAAGGAGTTTGCTGCCTCGTCATGCGTCGCCACTCCTCCTCTAGCTGTTGGTCAAACTGACGGCGATTGGCAATCTGAGTCAAACCGTCAATTGACGCGAGGTATTTTAATTGTCGATTGGCGGCCTCTAGCTGGTTGTAAAGTAGGGTTTGTTGCTGTTGCAAGTGGAATTGCTTAATCAACCGTCGCACTCTCTGTCGCAAAACAGCCCAGTGAATCGGCTTAGTGATATAGTCAGCCGCTCCCGCTGCAAACGCTCGATCGACAGATTCTTTGTCTTCTAAGCTAGTAATCATCAAAATAGGTGGGCGAGCGCTCTCAGGCACTTCAGATAATTTTTGACAACAAGCAAAACCATCCATAGTAGGCATCACTGCATCTAGCAGGATCAGGTCTGGATGTACTTCCTCATAAGCTACTAGCCCTGTCAACCCATCAGTAGCTTCGGCCACGCGGTATTTTTCTTTCTGTAAATACAGTCGGAGTTGCAAACGAATCAAGGCATCGTCATCCACAATGAGAATTAAAGGGGACGGTGCCGTAGATGGGTTAGTCGAAATGGCTGAGTCTTCTAATGATTGATACATACGTCAGGGTGTATCTTAAGCTCTGCAAACATTTTAGCGTAGCATATTTTGAGCTTGAGATAGAAAGGGAAAATTGGGCAAATATGTCATAAATTATACACCAGCTAAGCTTCCGCAACAACATCTTAGGCAGCGTCGGGTTTGTTAAACCACCAACCACAGTCTACTTAAAATTTATCGCTTTTTTTCGGAGATAGAAAGTCTGGTAACTGGCGCTAATTTTTGTAAATATGTAATTATTTTTGGGGGCGTTAAACAGTTTTTACAACGCCGAGCGAGCTTTGACGAACGATCGCCAGTTATCGCGCGATCGTCGCTGGGACAATATGCTATATTTCTCAACTTAATTCAGCCTTTTTCAGGTGCATCAAATTCCGGCCTCATCTTTGAGCGATCGTCCGATCTATTTTTGGGGAATACATCTGATTGTGACACTATCACCTATAGCTTCGCCCTTGGTTGAGCGTTTGTTCGCCCCAGGAAGCTCTGACTGCAAAAAGGCGTAAGCTTTGTTAAGAAACATCTACAGCGTTTTGCGCGAGCTGGGATAGGTTTTTTCTCTTTTTTCTCCCAATAATCCCCCCAGATAGTGTCTAAACTCATGTCTTTGGGCTTGAGTCGGGAACACATCGTCAAAGCGTTGGCACAATCTTTCAAAGCATGGGGGCATGGAAGCTATACTATAGCAATTATCGCATCATTTGTGAATTTCTTACGGACTCCCCGCGAGTTCGGGGAGGGTTGGAGTGGGGTAAAAAATTTATGACTCCTGCAAGCATTGCTATATACTATAACCACTGGAAAAGAGTAAATTAACTTGATGGAGATCACTTACTATGGCAGTAGCACTCCCTGATTTTTCTCAAAATTTTTCTCAAAGCGTTCAAAAAACGAAAGAAGTTTGGACGGAACAAGTCGGAAAAGCAGTAAATTCTGTTTCCGAAGCAACAGCAGAAGCTAAATATTCTCTCTCCGAAACTGCATCTCAGGCCAAAGAAGCTCTCACTCAAACTACGAATTCTGCCGTTAATACTGTTAATCAAGCTACGAACAATGCTTTAGGTACTGTAGCCGAGAAAACAGAAAAAGCGAGACTTTCTATATCGGAAGTCGCGAATCAAGCAGTTAGTCGAGTCAGTGAAAGTACCAACAAAGCTGTTGATGCTGTTTCTCACTCTGCGGCAACTGCTAAAGAAACGATTAATCAAACTACTAACTCTGCGGTCAATACTCTGAATCAAAGCACTAGCCAAGCTGTAGAGAGTGTAAATCAAGCTACAGAAAAGGCTAAGGCTTCATTAGAAGATAGCATTAACAAGGCGGGAAATATGAGCGGTGCCGCTTCAGATGCCATCAAAAGTGCTATCAATGGTACTGTCAAAGATTGGATTGATGCTCACCCTGGAGTCTTCTGGTTGGTGAGTCATCCGCTGATATCTTTAGCAGTGATACTGCTATTTGTATTCATTATATTGGGTTTTTTTCAGGCTTTAAGTAGATTTTTTGCAGGAGGATGGTTATTTATTCTGCAAAGCCCTGTAAAATTTATGCAAAGAGTTTTGAGTGTCGGCTCTAAATCTGTAAGTAATTTCGGTGGAGTGGCTGTAAACTCCTTGGTTTCAAAGAATCTAGAATACAACAATAATTCAGCTTTACAATTGAGGGGAGTTGAATCAAACAGTTTGGAGTCTCAGGAACGACTTGCTAATATTTTGACAAGGTTGGAGGCAATTCGAGAAGAGCAGAATCAGCTTTTACAAGAGGCGTCGGCTATTTTAGGCAACAAATTTAAGTCAGAGTGAGAAGGTGTGGCGCGATCGCAACTCGTGGTAAATTTAATAGATCCAGGCTTTCCATCAAAGCCTGATACATGAAGGCTTGTAGTCGATCGCTGAATACGCCATGCCCGATTCCGAATTTTCCGATGATTTAAAATGGACGCCAGAAGCCAAGGCGAAGCTGAAAAATATTCCCTACTTTGTCCGGGGACAAGCTCGCGTCCGCATAGAACACTTGGCCCGCGAAGCCGAAACCGAAGTCGTCACCGTTGACTTAGTTGAGCAAGCTCGAATCGAGTTTGGGCAATGAAGGATCGAAAGGTACGCTAAAGCTTTAGACTATAAATTGCGTTGTAAGGACAAGGACTTAAAGAAATAGTGCGGAAAATAGTTATAGCTGGCAACTGGAAAATGTACAAAACTAGGGCAGAATCCCTAGAGTTTCTTCAAGGGTTCATGTCCTGCCTGACGGAAACCCCAGAGGAACGGGAAGTCGTGCTTTGCGTTCCCTTCACTTCCTTGGCTGTCCTCTCGAAAAATTTGCACGGCAGCCGGATCAGACTCGGTGCTCAGAACGTTCACTGGCAAGAGTCTGGAGCTTTTACTGGGGAAATTTCCGGGCCAATGCTGAGTGAACTTGGTGTCCGTTATGTCATCATCGGCCACAGCGAGCGGCGCCAATATTTTGGGGAAACTGACGAAACGGTGAATTTGCGGCTGAAAGCTGCTCAGAAATACGATTTAATTCCGATTCTGTGCGTTGGGGAAACCAAGCAGCAGCGAGATGCAGGCGAAACTGAAGCTCACATTTTTTCTCAGTTGGCAAAAGATTTGGTTGATGTTGACCAAAATAAGTTAGTCATTGCTTACGAGCCTATTTGGGCGATCGGCACTGGCGATACTTGCGAAGCTAAGGAAGCTAACCGAGTTATTGGTTTGATTCGCAGTAAATTGACTAATCCTGACGTGCCAATTCAGTACGGTGGCTCTGTTAAACCGGAGAATATTGATGAAGTTATGGCGATGCCTGAGATTGACGGGGTTCTGGTAGGCGGTGCGAGTTTGGAAGCTGCGAGTTTTGCTCGAATTGTCAATTACAAATAAGTCCTAATGGGTAATTAGTAATTGGGGGGTTATGCCAGGAGTTATGACACCAAAACCAGATAATGTGTAAGAGTTATAGCAGACGAAAGCTGGAAAATTGTTTGCTTCCAACACTTGAACCAAGACAGCAGGAAAAGTGTCATACACTCCTCTAGCAAACTTTGTTAAATGATTCAAACTGGATTTTAAGTAAAATAAAACCCTAAAAGGACATAAACATGGATGCACTCGTAGCAATAATCGCACAAATTTTAGATTACGTTCACACCCAAGGACCAGAGGCGATCGCGCAGCTAACGGCACTACTCGTAGCTCTCAAGGCGGGAGTGGGAGTTGTGGGGTTGCTGTCTGGCCTGGTGGCTCAAGTACCCGCTACATTACCCGCTGTTACTGAAATTATCAGCCAGTTGATAGCTTTAATCAGTTCCGGGGCCGGAATTACTGAAATAGCAACGGTGCTCGGTCAATTGGCGACCTCGCTGGGATTATCTATTGAGACTGTTGTCCATGTCTTGCAAATGATTGGCGCTTTATTGGTAGCATTTTAAATTGAGTCGCCTAGCTTTTTAGGGAATTAACCACGCCTTCCGACTTACGCGATCGCACTTGGTGGATCAGCTACTCCAAAAAGAAGCTAGTCACCAAATAAAAATGACAATTAGAGGTCAATCTTTCGAGTGGAGGAAACGCACTTATTTAATGGGAGTTTTGAATGTCACCCCTGACAGAAACCCAACACTCATTCATCGCATTTTGGGTTGAGGGATAGCAAAACCTAACCTACAAATACTGTAGATATTGTAAATAGTAATTGCTAATAGGTAATTGCTAATTGATAAGTGGAACTCGACACCGGGATTTAAACAGCGATCGCCTACAATTGTGATGTGCCGTTCAGTGTTTCTCGGATCGGGAGAATTAACCTATGACTGGGATCGTTAAACCCAAACCCGCCTTAGACGAGTTCCTCAAACTTCCTGAAACTGAACCGGCATCAGAATTTCTTGAGGGACACATCATTCAGAAGCCCATGCCTCAAGGTGAAGACAGCGTACTTCAAGGTGAGCTCTGCAAGACTATCAATCAAGTAGCGAAAACTCGGAAAATTGCCAATGCTTTTCCCGAGTTGCGCTGCACTTTTGGCGGCGCATCAATCGTGCCAGATGTAGCAGTATTCCGATGGGAAAGAATTCCTTTTTTGCCGTCTGGTAGAATTGCTAACCGCTTTGACATTAATCCCGACTGGTCGATAGAAATTCTCTCTCCCAACCAAAGCCAAACAAAAGTGCTGAGTAACTTACTCCACTGTTCGCGAAACGGCACTGAGTTGGGGTGGTTACTAGATCCAGAAGAAGAGAGTATTTTGGCAGTATTTGCCGGACAAAAAGTATAGCAAGTCTATTTGAGTCGTGAATGTAGAACAACCTGAAACGTTTGTCATGATTGAATCCATTGTTTACAAATCAAATGGTTTTGCTATAGAACTGTATAAAGGTGCAGCTCTGTTGCCAATAATTGATAAAATTGAATTAGAATTGACAGTTGATACTGTTTTTAGCTGGTTAAGTTTTGGTTGAATTAAGAATGGCGCTTCTGCTTTATTCTTGCGTCTTTTAGAGAGGGATTTCGTTTGACAAGAAGCGATTTCAATCGCCGAGTGATGAGGTGATATGATAAATAACCAAAAAATTACACTTAGAAATAAAGCTTTCGAGTGGGGAAAACGCACTTATTTAATGGGCGTTTTGAACGTAACCCCTGATAGTTTTAGCGACGGCGGAGATTTCTATACCATAGAATCTGCTTTAGCGCAAGCGGAAAATATGGTAAAGTCGGGGGTAGATATTATTGATATTGGCGGTCAATCTACTCGGCCTGGTGCAGTGGAAATATCCTATTCAGAGGAGATCGATCGCGTTATACCTGTCGTACAAATACTGCGACAAAAAGCCGATTTTTTTGGCTCAGTTCCTATTTCGGTCGATACTACCAGAGCGCAGGTTGCAAAAGCTGCGATTGAGGCGGGAGCGGATATAATTAACGATATTTCGGGAGCAACTTTTGACTCGGAAATGCTGTCAACCGTTGCTCAGTTAAAAGTGCCAATAATTTTGATGCACATTCGGGGAAATCCCCAGACGATGCAACAACTAACAGATTATCGGGATTTAATCGGGGAAATTGGGGAATTTTTCGAGAGTCGAATTGCGGCGGCAGTTGCTGCTGGGATTGACAAATCTCAAATAATTCTCGACCCTGGTATTGGCTTTGCCAAGACTTACAGTCAAAACTTAGAAATTCTGCGAGAGTTGCGAAAATTCCGTGTTTTAAACTGTCCGATTTTAGTCGGAGTATCGCGAAAAAGCTTCATCGGTCACATTTTGAATCAGCCAGAAGCGAAACAAAGAGTTTGGGGGACAGCGGCGGCTTGTACAGGTGCGATCGCAAATTTGGCCGATATCTTACGAGTTCACGATGTCAGAGAAATGCACGATGTTTGTCTGGTTGCCGACGCTATCTTCAGAAATCAGTCTTGAGAAGTGGGAGTATCAATAACTTTCATTTCCCCGCCCTCAGAATGAACCACATCGGGCATAGAACCCATCAGCTCGCCCAGAGCTTCGCTCATGCTCCGGGGGTCCATAAACAGAATTTTGGCATTGTCGCTTTCGCCCAATTTTTGTTGAGCGTCTAAGTATTTTTCCGTTACTAAGTAATTCAAAACTTGCTTGCTATTCGGATGGGAGTCTAAAGCTTCAACTAAGAGCCTCATATACTCCTTAGTGCCGATCGCCTTATTGACCATTGCTTGCCACTCGCTCTTGGTAGCGCGCTCCAATTCCATAGCTTCTTGCACCCTTTTCGGAGGTGTAATGCTTTGAATTTCTACCCGAATTACTTTGACACCCCAAGTTTCGGTAGCTTCGTCCAACTTCTTGAGTAACTTTTTATTCATGTCATCTCGGGAACCCAAGATGTCTTGCATGGGCAATCGACCAATTTCAGCGCGAAACGTCGTTAAAACTAAGTTGGCGATCGCATTTTCAATTTGATCGATTCCATAATAAGCTTTCTGTAAATTCACAACCCGCCAATACACAACGGCATCGACTTCGAGAGCCACATTATCTCCCGTGATTGCTGACTGAGGTTTAATGTCTAAAACTCTTTCACGGCTTGTGTCCACGCAGACGACTTTTTCGACCAGGGGACTGATAAAGTGGAATCCTGGCTTGAGGGTGCGCTTGTATTGACCCAAACGTTCCACTAAAGCTTCGTCGCCACCGCTGACTATTTTGACGCTTGAGTTAACAGCGTAGCCGAGGATGAGCGCAAAGAGCATGGTAAGAATAGACTGCCCCATTTCTATTTTCCTGCTAAGGTTGACTGAGAATCGATCGGAATTCTACTCTAATTTAACTCAAACTCGACCCCACAGTGCTAAAATATCTCGACTGTTGCGACAAGGTAAATTATTTTTTGTAAATTCCCGGAACAACCCGACCAAACAGGATACCATAGGAGATGCCAGCAAAAAACAACCATCATGACTCGCTTGAGTCACCCCCCGAGAAGCCTGTAAACTCCTCTCGGTTTCCCAAAAGACCCTTAGAAACTGGGACGAAGCAGGGAAAATCAAGACAATTAGAACTCCTACCAACCAGCGACGTTACGACATTGACTCAGTGTTCAGTGACGGACTCCATCCAAGAATCACCGCCCTCTACTGCCGAGTTAGCAGGGCCACACAAAAAGAAGACCTCAACCGACAAATCAGCTACCTCCAAGGAATCTACCCGCAAGGCCAAGTCTTCAAAGATATCGGAGGGGGACTCAATTTCAAAAGAAAAAGTCTTCTTGCCCTTTTGGGACAAGTCATGTCAGGAACTATCAGCCCAATTGTGGTCTGCCACCTTGACCGACTCGCAAGGTTTGGTTGTGACCTCATCAGAGGGGTGTGCGAACAAAACGATTGCAAACTCGTGGTTCTCGGTCGCACAGAACTATCTCCAGAAAGAGAAATCATTGAAGATATCCTTGCCATCATCCACGTATTCAGTTGCCGATTGTACGGACTCCGCAAGTACAAATCTACTATCAAAGAAGATCCGAGTTTACCCGGAAACGAAATTAGCAGCAACCTGGAGAACTTGGATAGCTGCTAGTCGGTGGTGTTACAACCAAGCAATTGCTATCCTCAAAACCCAGAAAATTGGTAAATACGCTCTGCGAAAGCAGATTATGGATAGCGCGCCAGATTGGGTAAAACTACAACCTTACAATCCCAGACAGCTAGCAGTATTTCAAGCATTTGAAGCCCACAAAGCTGCTAAAAAGTCGGGAGGTTCAGCTAAATTCAGAACCTGTCGAGATACGTCTCAAACCATTAGATTTCAAACTGACAACTGGAAATCAAGTACGTTTTACCCTCAAGGGACCAAAGGCTTAAGCTTTAAGTCAGCAGAACCAATTTTGGATGTCATGCAGCACGAGCCAAGCCTAAGCTTAATTAACGGTCAGTGGTTTGTAAGTTATGCAGTCAAGGAAAGCAAGCCTGCTGCGACAGACTCAAGACTGGCTGTGGCACTCGACCCCGGTGTAAGAACTTTTATGACGGGTTTCGACGGGCAGGAGGTACTAGAGGTGGGCAAGTATGATATTGGCAGAATCTACCGTCTTGCTAGGCATCTAGATAAAATAATGAGTCGAATCGGCAACAGCAAGGGGAGAAGTTTTAAACGACTTCGCTATTGCTTGAGAAAAGCTGCATCTAAAATCAGAAACCAAATTAAAAATTTGGTTTCTGAATTGCACAAAAAAACGGCGAAATATCTGTGTGACAAATACAAGGTAATCTTTCTGCCGACTTTCGAGACTCAGCAGATGGTGAAGAAAGTCAAGCGTCGCCTGACTGCGAAAACAGCTAGAGCGATGGTGACTTTGAGTCACTATAAATTCAAAAAAACGTTGAAGCATCAAGCAGCCAAACATGGTTGTGTTGTAGTAGACGTAACAGAAGAGTATACATCTAAGACCTGTTCAAAGTGCGGTCACATTCATACAAAACTAGGAGGCAAAAAGCATTTTGCTTGCCCCTCCTGCGGTCACAAACTAGACCGGGATACCAATGGCGCTTTTAACATTTTGTTGAAAGCTTTGAGAGATACCTCTTTGACTGGAATTCTTGCTGATTTCCAAGTCTTACCATACTCAGCAATCTCGGACTTCCGGGAATTGCCGGGTTAAATGTATCTGTTAATAACTAACTATTTCATCGGGTGGGCCCCATCGGCTCCGACTCTTGCGGCGCTAGTGAAACCCAGGATATCAACAACACGTTTCCACAAAAAACATGAAAAACGATCGAGAGTTTCCCTGGTTCAAACCTTTGATGTGGATTGCCCCAAGCATTTTGGTGGGTGCAGGAATCTGCAGTGTCGCAGTGGCCGAACCGGCCGGGGCTGAGACAATCGCCCTGCAACTATCGCAAAACTTGCACTCGCAGAACTTGCAACCACAGCGCCGAGGCCCTGCTGTTCGGGAAGTTATGTCCTACGAGATGAAGGGAGACGAACTCAGGATTTGCAAGCAGGAAGGCAACTCCGAGAAAAAGTGCCAAGTTGTAGGTAAAGGCTACACGATGGGTTTGAGAACTGCCAACGACCTTTACGGTCAAGGAAATGCTGTCAATGCCGAAGCTTTGTACCGGCAACTAATCGCTCGCTATCCCAAAGAAGCGGATGCTTATTACAAGTTGGCAACTATGCTGTCGGGGCAAGGTAAAATGAGCGATGCGATCGCTCTATTCCAAAAAGCAATTGAAGTCAACCCGCAGCACGCCAAAGCTCACAACGATTTAGGCGTGGCGATGGCAAGTCAGGGGCAGTTGCCAGAGGCAATTGTTCAGTGGAGACAAGCCATTAAAATTAACGATCGATATCCCGATGCTTTAAACAATTTAGGAGTCGGTTTGTACCAACAAGGAGACAAGGAAAACCAAGCGGAGGCAGTAGCCAGCCTCACAAAAGCTAAAGAGTTATTTATCAAGCAAGGCAGAACTCAAGCCGCTAACAGAATAGATAAAATTTTGGAGGAAATTAATTCGCGATCGAGCGGTTCCTAAACTCCAGCGCCGATCGCCGATTGAAAGAAAAAACATCATTGGCGATCGGCGTTAATCAGCATTCAGCGGCGGTTAAACAGCCCCAAAAACCGCAAGCTAAAGCATTTCCTTCAAAACTTGTATAATCAAATCCCCATCCACCCGATCGCTCACAGCAGCCTCACCCAAGCGCACCGGCAGCACAAACCGCACCTTGCCATCCTGCACCTTCTTATCGAGTTGCAAAGTATGCAAAATTTCCTCAACATCCACACCAGCCGGCAATTTGGCAGGTAAACCCGCTTTTTCAATTAAAGCAGATTGACGGCGATCGCACTCAGCATCCCACATTCCCAACTCCACAGCCAACCGGCTTGACGCAGCCATGCCGATAGCCACTCCTTCCCCGTGATTGATCACCTTGTAATTGGTCAAACTTTCCACAGCATGACCGATGGTGTGTCCGTAATTCAAAATCGCCCGCAAACCCGATTCCTTCTCGTCTTTGCTTACCACCTCAGCCTTAGCTTGGCAAGACCTGCTCAAAATTTCTGCCAACAAATCCGCCTTCACATAGCGCATTTGATCCAAACGCTTGCAATTCTCCAACTTCCCGAAAAGTTCAGCATCCCAAATCACCCCGTACTTGATGACTTCCGCCATCGCCGAACGAAACTCTCTCGCCGGCAGAGTTTTGAGTACATCCGGGTCAATTAACACCAAGCGTGGCTGGTGAAAAGCCCCGATTAAATTCTTCCCTAAAGGATGATTTACCCCCGTTTTGCCACCAATAGAAGCATCAACCATCGCCAGCAGCGAAGTCGGAACCTGCACGACATTAATTCCGCGCAGCCAAGTTGCCGCCGCAAAACCCGTCATATCGCCAACCACCCCGCCGCCCAAAGCCACCATTGTCGAGGAACGTTCTAAGCGGTTTTCCAAAGCCGCACCGTAAATTTTCTGCACCGAATTTAAAGTTTTGTACTGTTCTCCCGGTGGTAAAATGCAGCTACTGACTTCCAGACCGGCCGATTCGATGGCCGCTGTTGCTCTTTCGCCGTACTGCCGAAAAATCGACTGATTCGACACCAGCAGCACTTTTTTGCCCAAGCTGAGATCGCCCATCAGACTGCCGAGTTCGTCTAAACCGCCCGATCGCACGCAAACATTGTAAGATTGTGGCCCCAAGTCAACTTTAATTATCGATTGCATATTTATCTAATTTAGATATTAGATTTTAGATTATAGTTCTTATAGGTCTTTTTATCAGGAAATTGGGTTAAAAACCCCGTCCTTCGCTTGACGGCTTTAATTGTAAAGTTTTAATAAGTCACGGAACATCCTATGCTGAACATAGTAGCATAAGGTGGGAGGTAAAACCATGCTAGTTTTCGAGTTTAAAGCATACGGAAAATCAAATCAGTTTACTGCCGTAGACGAAGCAATTCGTACCGCAAAATTCGTCCGCAATAGCTGTATAAGGTATTGGATGGACAACAAAAAGGTGGATAAATATGATTTGAATAAATACTGCGCTGTACTGGCGCGTGATTTTTCCTTTGCTGACGAACTCAACTCAATGGCTAGACAAGCTAGTGCAGAACGAGCATGGTCTTCTATCTCCCGATTCTACGATAACTGCAAGAAGGGTGTTGCTGGCAAAAAAGGCTATCCACAGTTCCAGAAAGATTGCCGCTCTGTTGAGTATAAATCAACGGGATGGAAACTTGCCGACGACCGAAAATCCATCAATTTTACCGACAAGAAAGGGATTGGGCGGTTAAAACTCAAGGGGACACGCGATTTGCATTTCTACCAAATTAGCCAAATAAAACGGGTGAGATTGGTAAAACGTGCGGATGGCGTATACGTTCAGTTTTGTATTGATATTGATCGAAAGGAAAACATAGCCCCCTCTGGGAACACCATAGGCTTAGACGTAGGATTGAAGGAATATTACACCGACTCAAAAGGAATTACGGTTGAGAACCCGAGATTTTTGCGAAAAGGTGAAAAAGTCCTTAAACGTTGTCAACGTCGGGTGTCCAGGAAAGTAAAAGGTTCAAACAACAGGGACAAAGCTAGGCGGATTCTAGGCAAACGCCATCTCAAAATAAGTAGGCAGCGTAAAGACCATGCAATGAAGCTTGCACGGTGCGTAATCTCATCAAACGATGTAATCGCTTACGAAGATTTGAGAATAAAAAATCTGGTGAAGAATCATTGTTTAGCTAAGTCTATTAACGACGCATCTTGGTATCAGTTCCGTGTCTGGCTTGAATACTTTGGAAAAGTATTTGAAAAGATTACGGTTGCGGTGAATCCGCAATATACCAGCCAAGAATGCTCTAGCTGCGGTGTAATTGTCAAGAAAACGCTATCTACTAGAACGCACGTGTGTAAATGTGGGTGTGTAATGGATAGAGACGAAAACGCGGCTAGAAATATCCTCAAGGAGAGGATTGGGTACGGTAGGGCATACCGGAACTTTTGCGCTTGACGCAAGCAACGCTTTAGGAGAATCAATCTCTACTTTGGCTGGAGAAATCCTGCCTCAGCAAATTGGCTCGTAGATTAAAGAATCCCGGTGCGTTTACGCGCCAGGAGTGTCAATGATTGTTTTGGAGAAATTGCAGTCAGCGCCCCGCACTGAAGTAACGGGCTTGATGCCTACAACTTCAGTTAGTTGACCAGCCAAGCGTCTTAACTGACTAAGTTTTTTGAGTCACGACAGCGGGAGAATGCGTAGCTAGTTCCCCGCTCTGTCGTCAGTGGTTAAACAGTTTTACTCTTAGGTAAGACAGCGCTGCTGACCTAACAAGCTCACTAAACATTGGCGCGTGCTAACATTACCCCGAAAGGAGGCTCTAAGAAAGAGCAAACCATTATGCGTACAGGGTGAAAGGTTTGAAGCAGTAATTGTCCTGTTGAAAGTTTATTACAAAAGAACCCGGAACTAAGTAATTCCAAGGCGGTAAAGGTGTAAATTATTTAAGGCGGTTGAAACCGCTCGTATCGTTTCCCTCTCAGGTCTAAAGACGCTGAGGAACCCACTTACCGAGGATTTTTATGACTCTTAGCGGAATAATAACTTATTTCGGGCTTTTTGGCGGCATGATCGGCTTGGCGACAGTCCTGATGTTTGGTCTGCGGGCTGTCAAACTCATCTAATTTGCTAATTTAGATGCCTCAACCAGAGGATTTAATCTCTGGCAAAAGTATCGTTTGGGCGAAGTATTTGCGCGAAAAATCTCTAGTTTTATCTGTAGATAGATCGCGCAAGTGCTTCCTCCTATAAAACTTTATGCTAGTATTAACTAATTCAATAAATCCAGTACGCAATTGTAACACTTTAACTAGATTGTATGGTGCGTGTCAGAGTGATTTCCTGAATGCCAAGACGTATAAAATAAGTATCATCATAACAGTTATAGTTGCAAACAAGTTCTTCTCCCTCGTAGATGTCAACTGCTGCAACGTCTCGTCGCAATGTCGAAAGAATATTAGGAGACTCCGAACAATGATTGATGAAACGTTGATCGTCAAAGCAAAGAACATATCTACAGAGGATATTGTCAAAATAGGCATATTTTAGGAACTGTTCTTTTGCTGAAGGAGACATACGTTCAACATCAGCCTCTTCATAAGACGTATCGAAGTATGGAGAGTATTCCCAGGTAACAGTACCTTTGGGAATAAACTGCGCTGCGAAAAGACCAATAGCATGAATAAAACTGATGCCAAGTTTTGTCTTAACCAGTAGCATACCGTTTTATTCTCCTGTTATGAAAATAAGCAACAAAATGCTGCTTAAAACTATCAACACCACAACTCTATCACCTACATCCAAATGAAGAAACTGGCCGTTCACTATAGCGCTTCTAATTGAAATCGGAAATATTATAGAGTATAATAGAGTAAAAAAAAACGAAAAAAAAATTATCCGCTTAAGGATGATAATTTTAGCGTGGAGTCTGGCTAGGGGCTGACTTCTGGGTTATAACACAGGAGCGATCGCACTTGCTATAAAACACGATCGCTCCTGATTAATTACAAGATTCGTTCTAATTGAGTCGATCGCACTTCTGCCAATTTCTCAGCCCCTGTCGTATCAAAAACGATCGCGTGTTTAGCCGTCGGCAACAACCGCCGTAAAATCTGTATGTATCCATCCGCATCGCCCCGGCGGTGGAACCGAGCAACCACCAATCGCTGCATATTTGGCAATTGTCGCACGATACACCAGGGATGAGTGTTTAATTTGGGCTTGGATGTTGGTATCATAGGGTAATCCTTCCCCGCAAACGCGGGGTGTGATAGAAAAGGCGATCGCCCTTAAGTTTTCGAGGCTAGGAGGGCGATCGTTTTTAGTGTACATAGATATCATATGTTGCATACGCATCAATGTCAAGTTAAAACATGGGATACGTTAGACTGCGGATTCGAGAACTAGCTGAGCAAAAGGGTTGGACACTAAAGCAAGTTGCGGATCGATCCGGAGTTAATTACAACACTGTCAGAAGCTACGTTCAGCGCGATGCTTTGAATACAGCCGATCTTTCTGCTGTTTACAAAATTGCCCGCGCCTTCGACGTGACAATGGAAGATTTGGTCGAGATTTTGGAAGATTGAGGGCGCACCAATGGGGCGAGTTCGACTAAAGATTCGAGAGTTGGCAGAAGAAAAGGGCTGGACGCTGCAAGACGTGGCAGATCGCCAAGAGGGTCAATTACAACACGGTTAAAGGGTACGCTAGACGCGATGATGGGATGAGTATGGTCGATCTGAGTGCCGTTCAGAAGATCGCCCTTGCTTTTGATGTCATGAGTCAACTACCCAGCATCAAGCGGAGTACCGCCGGAGATGTGGGCTTGTATCTGAGCTCCACCGCAATTGGGACAATCTTTGCAGAATCTCAGCTTTAGTTTCACGGCCCGACACATTAGGGGATGCTGACAAGCTCCCCGTACTCGTCCA
>NZ_JAUBTT010000103.1:0-28253 GCF_036705125.1 Microcoleus sp. B7-D4 | reverse complement strand
CTTCTGACAATCTTCCTTCAAAGGGGAGTTCAAAGTCGGATGGGGGGCTTGGGGCAAGCTCAGCTTTTCTATACACGCTCGCAGGTGGTGATGCACGGGTTTTGACTGATTATACCTGTTTTTCTTGCACCCTTACTACTTTGTTGGTCGGAAAACCCATACACTGTTTACTTTTCTCACTGATTCAGCAAGCCCTAATTTAGACTATCGATTAGACTTGCCTGGAGTCAAGGTAGAAACTTGTACTCAAATTGAGGGAAAAATTTACTTTCGACGCTCCTGTTTTAGCGTCAAAAATAGTTGGTACTCACTGTGAGAATTATACAGAAGAAATTCATCCGAATCTTGCGGAGTTCTGGGCGATCGCGCGATCGGATATAACGATTGCCCGGTTAATTGTAGGGAAACGGCACTGCGGTGTCCTACTTGCGGGTAATATCAAATCTGTTAGCATCGGAATTATTCCTATCTCTCTTCTCGACTTCTGCGTAAATGGGCGTCAATACCTTGTCCGGGGCGGTTAATACATTCTCTTTTTTTAACCGCAGATGATGGCAGATAAACACAGATTAACGCAGATGAATCCAATCGCGTCCGGTTGCACCATCCGTGATTATTGACTTTGACTGGATTTTACTATTCCGATGCTAGACGAGCGGCAATTACTATGAGAATATCATATTATACAATGGTTAGTAAAAACCGCGGGCGAGCTGCTACTTATGCTAAAGTTGTTGCGACTAGAGAACTGGGAATTCTGGTGGTGATGGTGTAGCGCCCGCAGATTCCTGATGTTGAGCAGGTTGCTGATGTGGAAGGGGCGATCGCTTGGTTAATTAAGCAGTTATTAGTTATTAGTTATTAGTTACATCCTTGGGGCGATCGGAATGTGCCAGCTTGCCTCAACTGAGCCTGTAGCAGCCAGACTGCAAGAATTCCTCTCCCCGAAGCGTCTATAACCAACTAAGCTACTATCAGCAGGTGGGGTTAAGGTCGCGGATCTGAGGGGGTGACAACGCTTCTGTCTTTGTGAGAGCGATCGATTTAAACTCTTATCAGTGCAAGGCTGTCCGGTTTTTTGTCACTCCGTCACGAGAATTACTCTAATAACCCTACCCAATCAGGAGACTCAAATATATGCAATACAAAAACGGTATGCCAATTGCCATTATTGGCGCGGGAATATCAGGCATTACGACAGCCAACATTCTAAAGAAAAATGGTTTCCAAGCAGTTGTTTTCGAGAAAGCCGAAAAGATGGGCGGAGTATGGGCAGTTGCATACCCAAACGTACACCTGCAAAATATCAGGGAACAGTATCATTTATCAGATTTTCCCTGGCCATTCAGCCCTGATTTACATCCCACCGGAGAACAAATCCTGAATTATTGGGTGCAAGCGGTCAACCATCTAAAGCTTGATGTGCGGTTAAATCACGAAGTTATCGAACTAAAAGAAACAGAAGATGGCTGGCTATTAAGATATAAAAACCAGGAGGGCGTTCACGAAGAATTATTTGGATACGTCGTTATCTCAGTTGGGCAATATACAGAAGGAAAGTATCAACCTGAATTTCCAGGTATCGAAGATTTCGGCGGGAAAATCATCACTGAACGGGATGTCCACACGCTTGATATATTTGATAATCAACGAGTTGTAATCGTTGGCTTCGGAAAAAGCGCCTTAGACATGGCGACTTTCGCAGCAAAACAAGGCGCACAAGTAAATCATGTATTTCGTACACCGCGCTGGCTTATCCCCGAATGGATTTTGGGCGTACATTTTACCTACGCATTATTCAGCCGCTTTGGAACAGTGATGATGACAAGTTGGGCGCATCCAACCGCCATTGAACGTTTCCTGCACAATCGCCTTGGCTTCATTGTTTCAGCTTTTTGGGATTTGATTGCATCCATCTTCCGCTTTCAAGTTCAGCGAAATGTTTCTGGAAAAGGTCAAGAGGCCCAGCGCCGCATCAAAGCTGTACAACCAGACCACAAACTATTGCCTGATTTACGTTCAGCCACAGCGGTTGCGCCTGAAAATTACTATCCGTTTATTGCAGAAGGAAAAATCTCGCCCCACCGTGCAGAATTATCGGGTTTTTCGCCAGAAGCAGTAAAGTTGAAAAATGGTTGCGAGATTCCATGCGATTTAGTCGTTCTATCTTTGGGTTCGCAAACGCCGATTTTTCCATTTTTGCCTGATAAATATCGAAAAATGTTGGAAACCGAACCCGATGGCGTGCAGTTATATCGCCACTTGCTTCATCCTCGCATTCCGGGCATTGCCTTTGCTGGGTTCAATCATGGATATATGCACGTGCCAGCAGTCGAGATCGCCACACAATGGCTGTGTGCTTACTTGCGTGGTGAACTTGAGTTACCTTCCAGCGAAAATATGGAAAAAAGTATTGAATATATCCGCCAGTGGAAACGCGCAAATATTCAATTTGAACCTTCGCGATCCTGTGCGACCAACACTCGCTTCCAACAATATATTGACATCATGCTTAAAGATCTGGGTGTTTCTCCTTATCGAAAATTGCCTAACATTTTCGCTGAGATATTCGGCAGATATCAACCATCAGATTATCTTGGAGTATGGGAAGAATATAATCACAAAAAGAAAAGTCGCTCTACTCCACTACACCCTCTTGCGTTGGATACATGATTGCTTTCCTAGCTTAAGCTGTTACCTTAGCAATGGGCACTGCCTGGGAATACAAATCGCTCGGCTACGCCTCCAATTCCACTCACCCATGCCCAATTTCCCATTCTCAATCCCAAATTATTTGGATTTTTTCGGACTATTCAAAGAGTTAAGATGATTGTTCATATCCTGCAAATATTTTGATAAAACAGGATACTGTGAAGTTGCTAGTAGTGCATCTTTTTTCTGGCTGACAGTTGTTTCTAAGGGCAAAACTCGATAGTTCGTTTTATTGTTCAAAGTATAGCGGTGTACCCAAGTCGGAAAGGTTTTGATGCTGGTAATTTCTGTGGTTTTTTCTGGCAATGTTTTGCGAAGATTTACTTGGAAAATCACGCCTAAGTCTGTATATTTTTTATTCTGACCGGAAATGAAGTTTCCCATTGAATAAATTGCTACAGCTTTGCGGGTTTTCCCATTTTTGCCGGGGAAGTTAAAAATTTTGTAAGGTTGGACGACGTGGGGATGGCTGCCGAGAATGATGTCTGCACCGGCTTTTAATAGGTTTTCCACTAATTGTTTTTGTTGGGTGTTTGGCTGTCGCTGATATTCGTCGCCAAAATGCAGGGAAATTGCGATAATATCTGCTCCTTGTTTGCGGGCTTTGGCAATGTCTTTGACTATCTTTTTTTCGTCGATTAGGGAAACTAAGTAATCTTTGCCTTTGGGTATGGGAATGCCGTTTGTGCCGTAGGTGTAGGCTAGCTTGGCTAATGAAATGTTGTTTTTGGTGCTGATTAAAGTGCGATCGGCTGCGGCGGCTGATGTGGCTGTTCCTGTTGAGGCAATTTTGCGATCGCTCAGATTGGCGATCGTCCTAATTACCCCTTTTTCTCCACGGTCTAAAGCATGATTGTTCGCAGTTGTCAAGATATTAAATCCAGCTTTTTTAGCCGCATCCGCTAATTGAGCCGGTGCGTTAAATAGCGGATATCCCGTATATCCGCCCGCATCTTCGCCCGCTAAAGGTGTTTCGAGATTTCCGATCACCCAATCGCCTGTTGACAGGATACTTTTAACTGGTGCGAAGAAAGTGTCAAAATTGTATGTTTTATTTTTTGCGTCGTAGCCCGATCGCGTTTGGGTACTGTGCATCATGATGTCGCCGACAG
This sequence comes from Microcoleus sp. B7-D4, assembly GCF_036705125.1. Taxonomy (NCBI): domain Bacteria; kingdom Bacillati; phylum Cyanobacteriota; class Cyanophyceae; order Oscillatoriales; family Microcoleaceae; genus Microcoleus; species Microcoleus sp. B7-D4. Next base: position 24,429 of record NZ_JAUBTT010000103.1, on the reverse strand, counting down.
CAATTAGTTTTGCTTCTTTGATTTCAGACTTTGGTTTGGCGGGAACAGGGGCTGCAATTGGCGATCGACTTTCTGTAGGCTGTGTGTTGGTTTGTGGCGTTTGGATATTGCAGCCTGCGATCGAAAGCATGGCAATTAGCGAGAGCAACCGACGAAAATCCATGATTTTTGAGAGTTATTTGTCGGCTTATATGGTATCATAACTAATTTAGTTACGAATCAAAAAATGAAAAAAAACTATCTAATTATTGCCTTTATTGTTTTTGTATCAATTACAGCTTTTGGTGTTTTGACTTACGCTCAAACTTCCGGCGATAGACCTTTTGAATTTGCCTTGATTGGCGATTTGCCCTACAGTGCCGAACAGGAAGCACAATTTCCGAGTTTGATTGCAGATATCAATCGATCGCCCGCAGCGTTTGTAGTCCACGACGGTGACATTAAAAACGGTTCTAGTGTGTGCGATGATGCAACTTTTGTCAGCCGCAAGCAGTTATTTGACAATTTTGAGATGCCGTTTATTCTAGCTTATGGTGACAATGAATGGACGGATTGCCACCGTTCAAAAAACGGCAGTTACGATCCAGTAGAAAGACTCGCTAAACTGCGGGAAATATTTAGCAACGGTAATCAAAGTTTGGGAAAGCGCACCTTAACTCTCACCCGTCAAAGCGAAAACCCGCAGTTTACTAAATTCCGCGAAAATGTTCGCTGGATTTATCATGGCGTTGTGTTTTTGGCGATTAATATGCCCGGAAGCAACAACAATTTTGGCCGCACTCCCGAAGCAGATGCAGAATATGCCGATCGCAATTGGGCTAACTTAGCCTGGATCAAAGAATGTTTTGCTTTAGCCAAACGCAGCAACAGCAAAGGAATTGTGTTAGTTGCACAGGCCAATCCGGGATTTGAATTCGATCCGACGGACAAAAGAAGAAGCGGTTACAACGATTTTATCGCAACTCTGGAAACAGAAACAGGCAATTTCCCAGGGCAGGTTGTATTCGTCCACGGCGATACTCACTATTTCCGCATCGATAAACCTTTACCCTATTTTACCGATGAGACTCAACTACCGAGAATGAAAAATTTTACTAGAGTTGAAACTTTTGGTTCTCCAAACGTGCATTGGTTGCGGGCTTTTTATGACCCTACTAATCCTAATTTGTTTGAGTTTAAACAGCAGATTGTTCTGCAAAATTAGGCGATATTACACCATTTTTATGCAAGATAAATATTTTTTGGATTACACTGAAGATAGGTAGCATTGAGGAATTTATTTATGACGATCGCAACTGAGCGCCTTACTCTTGAACAATTTCTGAAACTGCCAGAAACTAAACCGGCTAGCGAATACATTGAGGGCGAGATTATCCAAAAACCTATGCCGAAAACAAAGCACAGTCTATTGCAATTAAGAACCTGCAACGAAATTAATCAGGTGACGCAAACTCCCAAGATAGCTTATGCCTTTCCAGAGTTGCGGTGTACGTTTGGCGGTCGATCGATTGTTCCAGATATTGCGGTACTATTGTGGGAACAAATTGAATTTGATGAGAGCGGTGAACCGTTGGATGATGTGCTAATTGCACCGTATTGGGCGATAGAAATTCTCTCGCCACAACAAAGCTCAAATCGCGTAACTAAAAAAATCATTCACTGTCTGCAACATAATTGTCAGTTGGGATGGCTAATCGATCCAGACGATCGATCGATTTTAGCGTTTTTGCCCAACCAACAACCGCAATTCTGCGAAGGTAGCGATGTCGTTCCTGTGCCCGAAATGATTCCCCTGAATATCACCGCCGAACAGGTGTTTAGCTGGTTGAGAATGCAAGAATGAATCAGGGCGATCGTCTTTTTTTACATGACATCCGGTTTTAAATCTCCTTTTTTAAAGTCTCGCGTTGCGCCGAAGCAAGGCAAGTGTAGTTGCGGTTTCAACCGCCGATCGTAGGGGCGGGTTTCACCGACAATAATTGTCAATAATCGACAATCTAGTAAACCCGCCCCCACCCAACGGTAAATCCCCATCTATGTTTTTCTACTGCGATCGAAATCAAGGTTCATGTAGGTTATTGGTGGTGTGGGGGCGGGTTTATATAGATTGTTTGTACTCGTCATATATTGTCTGTAAAACCCGCCCCTAGGAAATTCCCTATTTCCGCCACATCTCAAATTGGTCTTCGGAACAGCCATTAATAAATTGATTGCTCACCCAACCGTCAAGGAGTGTAAAAGTTTCATTAGGAGGATTACCTGAAAACCTGGCCGCAATTTTCACCCACTTACCTTGTCTGCTGACAGCCCTCACTCCGTCTCCCCTTTTTAATTTAGCTACAACCGGGTACTGATTGCCTGGGCCTTTGCGAAGGTTAACAGCGCCACCTTCACCTGTAATAAACGAGCATTGAGTTTGCTTTTTTAAAGCTTCTGCTTTTTCTGGAGCAAGACTTTGCTGCTTGCCGAAAACAGGAAAGCTGTAAAGTGAGAAGCTAAAACTTGCAACGACGGCTGCAATGAAAAAGGCTTTGGATTGAGTAAAAATTAGCATTATTTCATTTCCTTGGATTGACCGAGCTGGAGTCCTGACTATGATTTTTTTGATAAGGACTTCAGTCCTTATACCAATTTAATGTGAAGTTGCACATATCTCGATCCCCCTCGCATCCCCCTTAAGAAGGGGAGTAGGGGTTGACTTTGATCGGAATCTTGTCCCCCCCTTAGTAGGGGCGGTGCCCCCGTGCCCGCCCTTGGCTAGGGGGGATCGGATTCTACGGGGCCTCATAAAAAATTGGTATTACTACTAACTGTTATTTGACAGAGGCAAACCATTCGGTAACACCTTGGGCGATCGCCTCGGCTAACTTCTTCTGTTCTGTCGGATTCACAATCCATTCAAACTCTTCGGGATTGATCATAAATCCCAATTCCATTAAAACAGATGGAGTAACGGCAGGACGAGTCATGGCTAAGTTGTTCCAGAATACACCATAGCTCGGACGGTTCAAATTGGCAACTAAATAATTGTGCAAAAACATTGCCAAACTGTGCGCTTGCGGGTGAAACCAGAAAGCGCCGACGCCTTTAGTATTAATGGCGTCGCCGTTATCCGGCAAAGCATTGTAGTGAATTGAAATTGCGATCGCAGGTTCTTCTTTTTGAATCATTTCCACCCTTGGCGGCAAATCCAAATCGACATCTTCTACCCGCGTCATTAGCACATTCGCGCCCCGATTTACCAATTCCTCTTGCACCAATTTCGACACCGTTAAAGCTACTGTTTTTTCCCTAATTCCCACTGGGCTCACAGCACCTCCATCTTCCGGCCCGCCGTGTCCCGCATCGATGAGAATCTTAATTCCCGACAGCGGCTTTGCTTGCGACACAGGTGTCATGCTTGTATTCGCGGGCGGGTTTTTTAAAGACAGCACTAAAGTTGTGCCCTCGTATCTCAATTTATAGCCCCACTGCTGGGCAGATTTGAGATTAAAAGTATATTGTACTTGCTGTGGCGCGATTTGTTGCCATTCCAAACGCAAAATTACTGGGTCATCAGAGAGGCGAATAATGTCAGTTTGAGCGGTAGTATTGTACAGGGTTAAAGTGAAAGTGCGTTCTCCTTCCTGCACGGTGACTGGGACGGGTGTTTCTAAGGGAAATAACACCTCTGTCCAGCCGGAAACTTGACGCGAGCTGGCGCTGCGAATAATCGATCGCGGAGGCACTGTATCCTTGACAATTCGCACTTCCGATGCTTTAATCCAAGCACCGTAATCGAGTCTGAGCCATTCTCCTTCGCGCCCGATAATTGTTGCTCGCGTTCCCTTCGGCAGCGGTGTCATCCGAGAAAAATCTGTACTCGCTCCGGTTCGGGCAACGCCCGGTTCTGCCGTTACTTCTGCTATTTCTAAATCCGCCGGAGACAGAATAGAAATCTTGCCAGTACCTTGTTGGCTGATAGTTCGCTCGTTCATTGTTAGCTCAAACGAGGGTAGGCCTAAATCAACTTTTTCTCCCTTAGATGAGATGGCGTTCTCAGGGGTTTTACCGCAGCCTTGATACTGTTGGCTGCCGCCTTTTTTGATCGGGGAGTTTTCACCTAATAATACAGATTTGTTGTCGGGTAGTTCCACTTGCGATCGCGCTTTTAAAGGAATAGTAACGCCCGCCAATTTTACTGAAACTTGAGCATTGGCAGGTGCGATCGCCCCAAAGCAAATATATTCCCCCGGCAAACTCGCGACATCGACTTTCGGCGTCAGAGAATCTTTAGCAAAAGCCAATCCTACAGGGGCTACCGGCTGATTAGACTCGCGCGTCACCTTAATTTTGACTTCCTGATTTTCGTAACGCAAGGTAAAGACATTTTCGCCGAGTTGCAGCGGAAAAGTCGGGGCGAAATGGCCGACTGCGGTGCGCGAAATTTGGTTGCCATTTACTAAAACTTGTCCCGGTGCGGGCGCTGTACCGATTAAAAAGATGCGATCGGCTGTAGTTTTGTGGTTAGCGGGAGGATAAGCGACGAACAAAGGTTGAGCGGCGACAGCTACAGAGGCGATCGCCATTATCAGACCAAACACACATAATGCTAAAAATTTTCTCATTCTATATCGCAACTAATTGAGACTCTGTTGGTTATTTATACTAGAAGTTGCCCTAAGAAACCGGATTTCAGAGGATTAGTGGTAAGTCTTATTTACTAGACAGAGCCCATTTTATCAGGTTTGTAGTTGCAATTGAGCGATAGGCAATATAAATTCCCGCGTCAAACCATTAAGTTTTAATTAGTTCAGAGGTCGTTCTCCACAGTTGATCCAACCGATTCGCAGGCATCGTCAAATACAAAACATCCCCCGCACTCAGACAACAATTCAGCAAATCCCAGCCGTGAATAGTTTGACCCTTAGTTTCGGCATACAGAGGCACAAAATCCGCAGACTTAGCAGCATCTTGAATACGGTGGCCACAGAAAGGATGGTTTGGCGTAATCAATGTGGCCAAGCAAACCCATAGACTATCAGCAGTCATTCCGTTGCCCAAAATTCTGCCTCCAATCGCCGCCGCCGCGAAAGCAGGAGCCGCCAATTCCGTCGGGTTCAAAACTCCTTCAAACTCAAAAACTTGCTGCACCATTAAAGCAAAGTGGGGGTATTGATTGCCAGGGTAAACGCATCTTAACTTTAACCCCAAAGATGCTACAGTTATATCCGACTAATTTTCTAGGTAGTTTCTTGTAGTTTAGTGGTGCTATCAATGGCAAGAGGTTTTAGTAAAGCTGTAACTTCGCAACAAAAACCAAAAGATTCATTGCCTTAAAAGAATCTTTTAAATACCAGTTTTTTAGAGCCTTTTGCTGGGAGCATCTCATATTTGTAAAAATACTTCTTCTGGCTCATTCCTCCTTCTGGCTCCTTCCTTCTTCTTCTTTCCTTCTGCCTCTTTCCTTCTGCCTCTTTCCTTCTGCCTCTTTCCTTCTGCCTCCTGCCTCCTGCCTCCTGCCTCAAAACTCCAATTTCTAGCGGAGGGCTGCAAAGGTGAGATGCTCCCCTTTTGCTTTCCGTGAAAGACCCAAGAATAGAAAGAAGTAAAGAACACTTACTTAAAGATCTTAGATCAATTGCGATTCTAGCTGTCCTCAGCGGTGCCGACGGATGGGTGGCAATAGAAGACTATGGTAATGCCAAATATGAATGGTTAAAAAGCTTTCTAGAATTACCGAATGGTATACCATCTCCTGACACATTTAGTCGGGTATTTGCCCGAATTGAACCGCAGCAGTTTCAAGAATGTTTTTTGAGTTGGGTAAATGCGATATTCGGGGAATTATAACTAAACGTGATTGCCATTTATGGCAAAACGATGAAACAATCTTATGACCGAAATAACCAGCAAAAAGCGCTACATATAGTCACTGCGTGGTGTTCATTTCATCAATTATTTTTAGCAAAAAAAGTCGATAAAAAATCTAACGAGCTGACAGCAATTCCGGCATTAATAGAAATGTTAGAAATTGCCGGAAGCGTAATAACCATAGATGCTCGCTTGATGTCAAAAAGACATAACATCTCTGATTATCAAGAAAAAAGGAGATTATGTTTTAGCTTTAAAAGGGAATCAAAAACTCCTCTACCAAGCTGTGAAAGAGTGGTTTGAAGTACCTAAGAAATAAGATTATTTAGGCAGAGACTACAATCCGGCATGAGCAAGTAGAACCGGGACATCATGGAGTGGAAAAAAGACAAGTGTGGACTGTTGATGTATCCGAGTTACCACCTCTGCACAATCAAGAATTATGGACGGGATTAAAAACAGTTGTCATGATAGTTAGTGAACGACGGCTGTGGAATAAAACCACGACAGAAGCTAGTTTTTACGCTTAGTAGTTTAAGCAGTCATGCTGAAAAAATTGCTGGGGCGATCTGCAATCATTTGGGCATTGAAAATAGCTTACATTGGACACTCTATGTTACATTTTGTGAAGATGAAAGCCGGATTCGGAAACAGAACTCTCCCGAAAATCTTGCACTTCAATCGGAGGCTAGCAATAAATTTACTGAAACAAGAGAAAACTTCCGGCACAAAGTCTAAAAATGAAACGGTATCGAGCGGCAATGGACAATAATTATTTAGTTCAAACTTTAAACTCTGCCAGTTAATACTCGCAATCTAACACCTATCTAAGAAGGAAAATTATCCGGCTTTAAGAACTTCAGAAAATCTTAAGGTTCTGATTTAATGTGATCAAGTCGGGTGAAAATTAAGAATTTTAAGAATGTTTTTTTAGTGATTTAGTAATGCACAAATTCACTTTTTTGTCAAATTAATTTAGATGCGTTTACCCGGGAGCTAAATAAGTAACCAGCTCATCTAAATTCTAATATTGTTTATTCTTTAACCACTCGATTACGTCAGTATTTTGTCGAGCTGTTAAATACCCTTTTGACCCTTTATGTCCTAGGTTGATTCCGGCGATGCCTTGGGTTTTAAATTGTTTTTTCCAATAACCACTAAAAAATTTACTTACACGCCATATCTTGCTGATTTCATGGTAGATATTACCTGAGAGCGCCATCGGATCAGCTATTGCTCGTTTTAGTTCTCTGGCATCGATATCGCTTTTAATGAAAGATTCTAATTGGGCTATTTCTTTTTCCCTATCTTTTTGTGGCAGTTGTAAGTTATTCATTTTTTTATGGTCACAATCAAGTATTGCATATAATTGTCTCATAGTCTTGATAATGATTTAGGATTGCTATAGCGGTTCTCAAGCGTGGTGAGGTATGCCCACGGAGGCCACGGAGGCCTATGCCCATGAGTACCTCATATGAGAGCTCGAAAGGCTATATAGCATTTCGAGCTCTCATATGAGATATCATGTTACTGACACTCACTTGTGGGGGTCAAACAGAGAAGATAAGATCAAATGAACTATAATTACATGGTTCAGTACAGCCACGCGAAAGCGATACCACACATAATAGCATTTTGTTGACAGCACGATCTGCTTGACTCACAACACGTTTACTGATACCAAACTTCATACATTGTTAAAAATGAAAGCTTATTCGATTGATTTTAGGCAAAAAATCCTTGATACTTATCATGCTGAACCCATTTCACAAAAAGCAATAGCTAAGCGTTTTTCGCTCTGCCCTGAGTTTTGTACAAAAATTGCTTAAACAATATCGTGAAACAAAAAATATTACCCCGAGAACTGACCGATGTGGAGTCAAAGGAAAACTCAATGCGGATCGCCTACTCATCTTGGCGGAATTGATTGAAGGAAATAATGATGCAACTCTTGAAGAACTCCGTTATTTACTTTATGGGAAAATTGGATTTTCCGTTAGTAGAGCAACAATAGGAAGAATGATAAAACTCTTAAACATTACTGTTAAAAAAAACTCTCTTCCCTTCAGGCAAAGGCACTGAGCGAGTTCAAATCCTGCGATGTGAGTTCGGGAAAACAATTAAAAATATTAGTTTGAAAGACTTAATATTCATTGACGAATCGGGAGTTAATTTGGCAATGGTGAGGTTATATGCTAGGTCTTTAAAAGGTGAAAGGGCCAAGGGGCCAAAACCAACTAAACGTGGCAAAAATGTCTCAATAATTGGAGCAATGTCAGTCAATGAAATTTTGACATCGGTTAATCTAATAGGCGGAACTGATGCAATTACATTTGAAGCTTTTATTATCAGAAAACTTGTGCCAAAACTATGGAAAGGTGCTTGTGTAGTGATGGATAACTGTCCCATTCACCAGGGAGAAGAAGTGAAAAAAGCGATCGAAGAAACCGGGGCAAAATTAATATACTTATCACCTTCTTCACCAGATTTTTCACCGATTGAAAATCTGTGGTCAAAACTTAAAATCATTCTCCGTTCTATCAAGACTACTAATTATCAAGAATTAGGAAAAGCACTCTTAGTTTGCGTTCGGACAAGTTACATCGTCAAATATTTTTAACTGGTTTACACACTGCTGTTATTGTACCTCATCTTTTTGAGAAAGGCTATATATACGGCTGACCATTGATGATCGCTACAGCAATCCTATTTCAGTTGTAAACTAATTTTTTTCACAGTAAACTATCCATTAAATCCATAACGCGGATAGCTTCATCTGACAAAGATAGAGATTCTTGTTGATTGAGGTGATGCTCCAAAACTCCTTTGAGCGCAATCAATTTCAGGCTATTTTCTGCTAAAGTCTCAGAAATAGCTTGCGCTCCCGGCAAATAGCCGATCGCCCCCAAGTCCATCAAAGCCGATCGCCTCAACTGCAAATTATCCCCATTCAAAGCACTTACCAACCGCTCTCCATAAACCCGCTCACCAGTTAGCTGATACATCGCCCGCGCCGCAGCGTACTGCACCCGCTCCACAGAATGTTCTAAAAAAGGTGAAATTAGCGGTATTGCTTCTGTCGCTTGCAGCGTTCCCAAAGCTTCAATTACCGAGTCGTAAGGTTGCACGAGGTGCGATTTTCCTGGCACTCGCACAGCCACAGCTACGCCCCCATCCAATAGCTTCATTAGCGGCTCAATAGAATCGCGATAGCCCAGCATTTCTAGAGCTTGAGCCGCCGCTTCTCGCACGTAATAATCGGCGCATTCCAAACAGCGAATCAGGGCCGGCAAGGCTTGTTTGTCGCCCAATTTACCCAGAGCCCGCGCCGCATTTCGTAATAGGGAATAGTCGCCGATTTTTGTTTGTTCTGACTCTTCTTCCAATGCGGCAATTAAAGCTGCAATAGCTGCAGGTTCCTTGACTCTAAATCTGCCCACCCACCAAGCAGCATAATACCGGAGACTGTAATCTTGGGAGTGCAAATTTGCGATCGCCTGTTCAACTGTTAAAGACTCGCCCTCAGCTACACCCGCCGGCGGTGAGTCGGATTCGTAATAATCCATAGTGATTAGTGATTAGTTATTAGTTATTAGTTATTCGGCGATTGAAATCGCTGCTACACAGACAAAACCTGCAAGGCAAGGGTTAGGGAAACTGGCCGATTAAAATCGCTACTAAACAGACAAAACCCGCTTGCGCGGGTTGCATTAACTCTTAGTCCGCTTGGAGTGGACTTTGTTTGTCTAGGAGCGATTTTCATCGCCCCTTCTAGCTTGTGTCGGAGCGATTTTCATCGCCCCTTCAACCAAACTATTGGTGATCGTGCGATGATTCATGAGATGACTCATGGGATGATTCTGCACCCGCGTTTAAAGGATGAATGCTGACAATTTTCCCGCCCATGCGAGTAATCCGCTGCATTTCTTGATTCATCCGATTGTAAGGCACGTTGATAAATGTACTCGCGCTCGATCGAATCGAATAATCCACATTATCTGTTTCATCGCTTTGGCGCAAGCCGACAACTTCATACCGAAAGCAGCGACCAGCCGAAGCTGTATTGCCACTTTTTCCACCTACAATTTGACCCAACATAAGCTTCTTGGTAATTGGTAATTCTGACTGTTGACTGTTGACTGTTGACTGTTGACTGTTGACTGTTGACTGTTGACTAAAAGCTAGTAACTGCCAACTGCCAACTGCCAACTGACTAAATGGGAGTAATGCTGGCGATTTTCGCGCCCATGCGTTGAAATTTCTGCATTTGCGAGGACAACTCCTCAACAGGTACGATGAAAGCCTTGCTGCTGCGGCGCACGCTGGGATAGCCGCCCGTGCGAATGCCCGAAACTTCCACGCGCACCAGCCGTCCTTCTTTGCCGTAAGCCGCAGCGCCGCCGAAAGTGCTGCTGGGAGTTACGTTTCTGGCAGAAGGCCGATATGCCCAACCTTCGTTACCGCCAGAAGGCCCAACTACAGCCGTAGCGGTGTTAGTGCCGAGTTCGACAGCTAAGCGAGAGTTATTGCCTTCTAGTTGAGATGTATCGCTGTTTGCATAGCCGCGATACAACCGGAACATCCGGGTAAAACCGACGGTTTTTTGACCGCGCTGGGTGTTAAAGCCGCGGTAGTAAGGGACGATACTTTCGCCAAAGTTTTCTTGATACTCTACTGAATCGATGTAAGAATCAATATCAGCGTCGTAGCCTTGTGTTTGGTACAAATCTAAGTGCTCAACTACTTCAGATTCGTCGTAGGGAGCGCGACCGAGCAAGTGTTTGTAGTTTAGTTCGATCGTCCGAGTTTGGAAGCTGTTGTAGAAAAACTTGGTTTTGTACAGTTCTGACTTAGCTACAGCGCGTACAAATTCTCGTACCGTCAAACTGCCGTCCCGCAGCAAAGACTCGGAACTTGTAAGTCGTTCGGATTTCATTAAATAGTCGTTGCCCAGTACCTGACGGTAAACCGCACGAATCACAGTTTCAACGTCGTCTTTGCTATAGTTCGGGCGCAGTTCTACCTTCGGCGCATCGCTCAATGCGGATGTTCCTAGTCTGGACGCTGCTGTTGTAATCGCCACCAGATTTTCTCCTAAATTATTAATGACAAAAGTTTAATGCTTGGTTGCACTTGAAATTTTTAGGACTAAGGATAATATGCCTCAAAGTAGGGTGTACACTGCACACCTTACATATCCACATAAAATTGAAGAATTTTTTAGCCTTAGTCCTAATTTGCTAAAGACGTTTCAAAAAAAACGTCTATACACAAACTTTAAGCTGTGGTAATACTTACCACTTTGCCGCCACGTTTGTTGATTTGCTGCAAGCGGCTCGAAAGTTGCTCGTAAGGCACGAGATATTCCGTCGTAGTCCGGCGCACTTGAGGGGAAAACTTAGCCGAACCTTGCATTGCGGTGACTCGGTAGAGTTGGTCGCGAGAACCGCCGGAGATGCCGCCAAGGGCTTTTCCGGTGGAGGCCGTGTATATCGGCGAAGCCATATTTCTCGCTACTTCCCAAGTCAGGCGGGCTTGGGTTTGGTTTTGCGAGCGATCGCTAGAAGCAAAACCCCGGTACAGTTGAAACATCCGGTTAAAACCGACGGTTTTTTGACCTCTTTGAGTCGCGAAACCGCGATAGTAAGGCACTATACTTTCGCCAAAATTTTCTTCATACTCAACTGAGTCAATGTAAGAATTGATTTCAGCTTCGTAGCCTTCTGCATTGTACAAATCAACGTGGAAAGCAATTTCCGACTCGTCGTAAGGAGCGCGGCCCAACAAATGCTTGTAATTAAGCTCAATTAACCGCGTTTGCGAGTTCGGATAAAAAAACTTTTTCCGATAAGTTTCGGAATGTGCAATTGACCGCACAAAATCTTTCACTGAAATCTGCCCTTGCATCAGCAGAGATTCAGCACTGGTAAGTCGTTCGCTCGACATTAAATACTCGTTGCCGAAAACTTGGCTGTAAGCAGCGCGAATTACTGATTTCGCATCGTCTTGCGTCCAGTGTGGGCGCAGTTCTACCCGTCCCGCTTCTTCAAATGCTTTTATTCCCAACCGTTCTGCTGCACCTAATCCCGCCATCTTTGCTTCTCCCTTTTTTGCTTTAAAAACTGAAAACTGCTTAAAAAAGTATTTGCAAAACTAGGCTTAGATCGCAGATGCCCGGAATTCTAAACAACCGCTAACACTTAAGCTAACAGCAGCTTACAATTCCGGGCATCACGCAAATCTAGCTCAGAGCGTTGATTGCGTAGTCGATGTAGGAATTCGCTTCAGTTGCAGCGTCGCCACTCAGACCGTGGTTGCCTTTGATGTACTTGAGAGCTTCAACGTACCAGCTAGGAGACAATTCAAATGTCCGGTTGATTTCGTCAACACCTGCAATCAGGTACTCGTCCATCGGACCGGTGCCGCCTGCAACTAAGCAGTAGGTTACCATGCGGAGGTAGTAGCCGATGTCGCGAGAGCACTTGGCTTTACCGGTTGGGGTAGAAGCGTAGTTAGGGCCTTGCATTTGTTGTGTGTACGGGAATTTGTTGTACACAGCTTGAGCTGCACCGTCGATCAAGCGCTGAGAGTTGGCGGTCAAAGCCTTGGCTGCTTCCAAACCGGCTGCTGCTTGGCGGAAACGTCCGAAGGCGACTTGCAGTTCAGTGCTGCTCAGGAAACGGCCTTGAGAATCGGCTGCGGTTACTGCTTCAGTCAAAGGGGTTTTCATTGTTCTGGTTTCTCCCTAATGTTGTGTTGTTTTTGTACAAAAATGATTGTTTGCAAAAATGCGATGCTCGCTTCTTTACAAGAAAGGTTCGCTTGGCTATTTTTAGCCGACTGCACTGGCTGCGCGGTCGAAGTAGCTGCCGATTTCAGACATCAGCGAGCTGCAATCACCACGGGTAACGCCGTTGGGGTCGTTAGCGATCGCGATCGCTGCTTCTTTCATTTTTTGCACGCCGGCTGCAACTGAGCCACCGGGAACTCCCAGAGCTTGGTATGTTTCACGCAGACCGTTCAAGCAGCGGTCGTCCAAAACGCTGGCGTCGCCTGCAAATGTTGCATAGGTGACGTAGCGCAAAATGATTTCCATATCGCGCAAGCAAGCTGCCATGCGGCGGTTGGTGTACGCATTGCCACCAGGAGCGATCAGTTGAGGCTGTTCGGCGAACAGGGTGCGAGCTGCATTGGCTACGATGCTGGATGCGTTGCCGGTGATGCGGTTTACTGCATCAATCCGCTTGTTAGCGTCGGAAACCATGCTGCTGAGAGCATCTAGTTGACCCGGAGCTAGAAATTCGCCGCGAGCGTCTGATTGGGAAACCACTTTTGTAAATGCGTCAAACATGAAAGAACTCTCCTATTTGAGTTAATTGAGTTTGGTTGCGGTATAAAACCGTTAAGTTAAATTTGTTCAGGCTACGAGTGCCTGCAAGGGTTGAAATTTGATGCCAGCTAATCTGCTGGTCCCATCGATCTCTCCCTTTCCGCTACCTGCACTATTGTTACATTGCAACGGAGGTTTAAGAAACCTTAGAAAATTTTACACCTTTTATGAGATGCGACAAACCTTGTCAATCAGGGTTTTTGTTAACTTTGGCCTGTCGTTTCAACCCTCTGATAATCTTTATACAATGCTCGCCTGCGTTTGTTTATTACAAATTATTACAGAAACTTATCTCTCTAAGAAGGTAAATATTTGGGGTGCAATTGCGGGCAAATCTCCTTCCGAGGGTAGATGCGCGAGGGCATCCGTAAACGAAGAGTTTGCTTCGATCGCCCTGCTGTGGGGGTAGAACCCCCCCAAACCGTCCCGTGGGCAGATCGCCTTTGTTAGCTTTCTGTGGAAAAGCGGGATTGTTAAGAAGTGTTAAGTAAATTAAAGTTTTGGTAATAGAAGGCTGGGGGAATAGGGAAAAAAGCAAAAATTCTGCCCAATGTCAGGAGGCCTGCAAAATTCGGTGTGGGAAAAATCCCCAAGATTTTGAAGCCCCTCGCCAGAGCCTCAGCTTTTGCCGGAAATATCACCATTTGAAGACTAAACTCAGCCGTTGGGCATTGGGTAAAAGCCGAAGAAATTGCTAATTTTTAGTAGTAAGGTGGATAGGTGCTATCAGATACATTTAACCCGGTAAATCCAGGATTGCGCCTCGATATACTGTGTATGGCAGATCGGGCATCGCTTTTAGCGATCCCTAATAGGGAGGTATCTCTCAAAGCTTTCAACAAAATATTGAAAGCGCTATTCAATGCGTTACGCTTTTGGGGGCTGATCCGTTACGCTTACTACGAAACTTTTTCGCTTAGTCCGATGCTTCGGCGCTGGTTTTAAACGGTAGCCTATCCTATTACATACTGCCAATGTCTACCGCTATCTTCTAAGAGTTTACAAGAATTCGTTTACTATACGAAAACAGCCGTAGGTCTACAAACGGCGCGATCGAGCCACCAGACGCATTAAAGTTAAAAGCTTATTGCTTCCCCGGCATCGAACGGCCCCAAACCAGTCCCAAGTTAAACAGTTTTTTACTCAGAACTCAAAACTTAAAACTCTCTCACTGTAATCAGCCAGATGGATCGGCTGTAGCTGTCCGGCCACAACCACCTTTATGCCCCACGATCGATCGTAATTTATGTCTTCAAATTCTCCCTCTTCTTGGCACACCGTAGCAATTGACCAAACTCTCCAGCAGCTCAGCAGCAACAAAGACGCTGGCTTGAGCAGCAAACAGGTGTCAGAACGCTTGCAGCAATACGGCCCCAACGAACTCGAAGAAACAGGAGGCCGCAGTCCGTGGTCGATTTTTGTCGATCAGTTCACCAACATCATGTTGTTGATGCTGATGGGTGTGGCCGTGATTTCGGCTTTTTTGGACATCAGGTCAAATACTTTTCCCAAAGATGCGATCGCCATTTTTGCGATCGTCATACTCAACGGCATTCTCGGCTATTTCCAAGAGCAAAGTGCTGAAAAAGCCCTCGCAGCCCTCAAAAACCTGGCTTCCCCCCTAGTCAGAGTCGTGCGGGACGGCAAAACTTCGGAAATAGCCGCCAAGGAACTCGTACCCGGAGACGTGATGCTGTTAGAGGCTGGGGTAAAAATAGCAGCAGACGCACGCTTGATCGAAACATCAAATCTGCAAGTCAGAGAATCTGCTTTGACAGGAGAAGCCCTAGCAGTAACCAAGCAAGCAGAGCTAGAACTTCCAGAAGATGCTTCCTTGGGCGATCGACTCAACCTGATTTTTCAGGGCACAGAAGTTGTTCAGGGACGAGCAAAGGCGATCGTCACCAACACCGGAATGAAAACTGAACTGGGCAAAATTGCCACCATGCTTCAGTCAGTAGAAACCGAACCGACTCCCCTGCAACAGCGGATGAGCCAGTTGGGAAATGTTCTAGTCTCCGGAGCCCTAGCCTTAGTCGCAATAGTCGTCATCGGCGGCATGATTACCTTCCAAAACGGCGGCATCGGGTTCGATACCAGCAGGTTTGAAGAGTTGTTAGAAGTTTCTCTAAGCATGGCTGTGGCTGTGGTTCCCGAAGGACTCGCAGCAGTCGTGACAGTCACTCTGGCACTCGGAACTAGGCGGATGGTGAAGCGAAACGCCCTGATTCGCAAACTGCCTGCAGTAGAAACTTTGGGATCAGTTACTACCATTTGTTCTGACAAAACAGGTACTCTGACTCAAAATAAAATGGTAGTTCAGCTAGTCTCGACGGGCGACTGCACAGTCGCCGTAGCAGGCGACGGCTATGCCCCGATCGGAGATTTTACCGATCGCCTGACATCGGCCAAAATTAATAATTTAGAGGAATATCCAGAACTCGAATCTTTATTAATTGCCTGTGCAGTTTGCAACGACGCAGTATTGCAACAAGAACAGCAACAATGGCAGATTTTAGGCGACCCCACAGAAGGAGCTCTGCTGTGTGTAGCCGGAAAAGCAGGCATTTATAAGGAAAAACAGTCTCAATTGCTGCCACGGACGGCGGAATTTCCTTTTTCTTCCGAACGCAAGCGGATGAGCGTGATTTGCGAAGTGCCAGGCCGATCGGGACATTCGGGATTTCCAGCAGTTGAAGGACAGCAGCCGAATTATTTGATGCTGACCAAAGGTTCTCCAGAGTTGACTTTGGAGCGCTGCAAAGGCATTATAGTCGGCGATCGAGTACAACCTTTAACCCAGGAAATGCGCGATCGCATCCTCGTCGAAAACAACAACATGGCAAGCGGTGGTTTGCGAGTCCTCGGGTTTGCGTACAAACTCTGGGAAAACTTGCCGCCCGAAGGTTCTGAGGAAACCAGCGAACAAGACATGATTTGGCTGGGACTCGTCAGTATGCTGGATGCCCCGCGCCCGGAAGTGCGGGAAGCAGTGGTGAAGTGCCGCGATGCTGGCATTCGGGTGGTGATGATTACAGGAGACCACCAGTTGACAGCCAAAGCCATCGCCTACGATTTAGGTATTGCAACAGAGGGCGATCGAGTTCTCACCGGTCAAGAATTAGAAAAGCTCAGCCAAGAAGAACTCAAACAGCAAGTCGAACAGGTTAGCGTTTACGCCCGCGTCTCCCCCGAACACAAATTGCGGATTGTCCAAGCTTTGCAAAGTTGGGGCAAATTTGTCGCCATGACCGGCGACGGCGTTAACGACGCCCCAGCCTTGAAACAAGCCGATATCGGCATCGCAATGGGGATTACCGGCACCGATGTCAGCAAAGAAGCTAGCGATATGGTGCTCCTCGACGACAACTTCGCAACTATTGTCGCCGCCGCTGAAGAAGGGCGAGTGGTTTATAGCAATATTCGCCGCTTTATTAAATACATTTTGGGCAGCAACATCGGCGAAGTTTTGACAATTGCGGCCGCACCTTTAATGGGTTTGGGAGGAGTGCCGCTGACGCCTCTGCAAATTTTGTGGATGAACTTAGTAACAGACGGCGTTCCCGCTTTGGCTTTGGCCGTGGAACCGGGGGAACCGAACGTGATGAAAAGGCCTCCTTTCAGTCCGCGAGAAAGTATTTTTGCGCGGGGTTTGGGTTCTTACATGATTCGGGTCGGGATTATTTTTGCAATTTTGACGATCGCGATGATGTCCTGGGCTTACGGATATACCACCAACCCTAACCATGTTGGAGATCCCGAAGCTTGGAAAACAATGGTGTTTACAACTCTTTGTTTGGCGCAAATGGGTCACGCGATCGCAATTCGGTCTAACACTCAGCTAACTATCGAGTTAAATCCCTTCACTAATGTTTTTGTGTGGGGGGCTGTAATTGTGACTACTATGCTGCAATTAATGCTGATTTACGTTCCGCCACTGAGAGCCTTTTTCGGCACTCATTATTTAACGGGGTTTGAGTTGCTAGTTTGCTTCGGTTTCAGCGCCCTGATGTTTGTCTGGATTGAAATGGAAAAACTGTTTGTGCGCTTTTACAACAAATCTAGGAAATAGTGTTAACGGCTGACGGATAGTGAGCGATGTTTCATTATTCGTTAGATGGGTCTCATTCCGCGCTCTTCTCAACATCCGCAAGATATCCCGCAGGGGTTTTTAACCCCTGCCTCAAAGCAAAAGTCCTCGCTATGAGGACTGAAAAAACTATGTTTTAAAAATACAAAGAAAAATAAAGATTTTTCTGGCAGGGTGATTATCAATAACCCACGTCAACAGTCAGCAGTCAACAGTCAACAGTCAACAGTCATTATATTATGTATTTAAAAACGCTGCACCTACGGCAGTTTCGGAACTACTTCGATCAAAAGGTAGCCTTTGACGCTCCCAAAACCATTTTAGTAGGAAATAACGCTCAAGGAAAATCTAACTTGTTAGAAGCGGTAGAGTTGCTTTCCACATTAAAAAGCCACAGGGTAGGGCGCGATCGCGATTTAATACTCGACTCAAAGCCGATCGGGCAAATTGATGCTACACTCGAACGTCAAACCGGAGCGATCGACTTAGCTTTAACTCTTCGCTCTGGGGCGCGTCGGACACTGAAGCTCAATGGTGAACCGCTGCGTCGCCATTTAGACTTTTTGAGCGTCTTAAATGTAGTGCAATTTTCTTGTTTGGATTTGGACTTAGTGCGTGGCGGGCCCGAAGGAAGGCGCAATTGGATCGATCGCCTAGTCATCCAATTAGAACCGATTTACGCTCACATTTTGCAGCAGTACAACCAAATTTTGCGCCAGAGAAACGCTCTGTTGAAACGTTCTAAAGAAATCAGGAAAGCGGAATTTTCCGACAGTTTTGACAAAATGCGATTTATCGGATCTGAAACTCCCGAAGACCAAAATATCGCAGAATTCCCAATGCCCAATGCCCCATTCCCAATTCCCCATTCCCAATTCCCAATTCCCAGTTCGGAATTAGCTTTGTGGGACGCGCAGTTGGCGACAGCGGGCGCTCGCGTCATCCGCAGGCGCGATCGAATTTTGGAGCGTTTGATGCCTTTAGCTCGAAATTGGCACCGTTCAATTAGCGGTTCAGCAGAAGTTTTGGATGTGAAATACGATGCTAATATTGAAGTAAGTTCAGAATTTATCGCTAAAGATAATCTCGAAGGAGTGCGGCAAGCATTTTTAGAGAAAATTCAAAAAAGGGCGATCGCAGAACAGTTTCAAGGAACCACTTTAGTCGGCCCCCACCGCGACGATATTACATTTACAATTAACAATACCCCAGCTCGTCAATACGCATCCCAAGGTCAGCAGCGAACTCTGGTATTAGCATTAAAATTAGCCGAATTGCAGCTTATTGAAGAAGTCGTCGGCGAAGCGCCTTTACTCTTGCTCGACGACGTACTTGCAGAACTCGATCTGAGCCGCCAAAATCAACTTTTAGAAACAATTCAAGAACGATTTCAAACTCTGATTACTACAACTCACCTAGGCGCTTTTGATGCTCAGTGGCTGCGACAAACCCAAATTCTCTCCGTCGTTGCTGGACAAATCAATCGATTTTAGATTTTAGATTTTAGATTTTAGATTGACAAATTTTCTGTTTCATGGTATGAGAACAAAAAAATGTAGAAAGTGGCATTATTAGGTCAATTCGAGATAGGATAAAGGTTAATTTTGATTGCCGCTTTCGCTTCCATTTTTCTAAACCTTGTCAACGACCCAGGTCTAAAGACACTGGGCTTCTAGCCTAAGACTTAAACCACAGTTGACCAGACTAAGTACCTCGCGTACTACGTTAACGGTAAGAGTTTAAAGACCTACCAAGGGATGCGAAGCTAGTTCCTTGCTCTAGAAATTTAGGATTAAACAGACTTATTGGGTTAAATCAGTGTCCTAGATATAGTACCGGCCGTTAACTTTGTCGAAGCTAACATTACCCCGAAAGGGAGGCTCATAAAAGAGCGAACATTATGCGTACAGGGTTGCGAAGTTTGAGATGGTAATTGTCCCATCGAAAGTACACTACAAAAGTACACCGAATCTAGCAATCCCAAGGCGGTAATGGAAAGATTCACGCCGGTTTCAACCGCCGAGTCGTTTCCCTCTCAGCACTCTTCGTGACTGAGTTTCCCACTTACCGAATTTTTTATGAAGCATTACATTTCCCGTCTGTTAGCCCTGGTATTAGTTGTTGTCATCGGCGTAGCGGGCTGTACCAATGTTCCCGCCACTCTGAGTGGAGATTATGGTCAAGACACATTAGCATTAGTTAAGAGCTTGAGAACAGCGCTCACTTTGCCAGAGGGCACGCCGGAAAAAGCAGCCGCTCAAGCCAAGGCTCGCACAAGTATCAACGATTTTTTTGCTGAATATCGCCGCGATCCCGCTCTTACCAAGCTCGCCTCTTTCACGACAATGCGGACGGCATTAAACTCTTTGGCAGGACATTACAGTTCCTATCCAAACCGTCCGGTTCCTGAAAAATTGAAAAAGCGTCTTGAGTCAGAATTTCAGCAGATTGAAGCTGCTCTTAACAGAGGAGCTTAATCTCAAAATTTAGGATCGAGGATAAATTTTAATAATTCATCTTTCATCCTTGATATTTGAGTGTTAACAATTTTTAGTAGAAATATCAACTGCTTTTAGCGCCCACTGTATCCAGGCGCTTTTTTATGCAGCATTTAGTGAAAAAATACTGCAAAACCGTTTAATCGCGGAGTCTTGTCTTACCCGATCGCCCTTATGGAATTTAAATAGCCGCCAGATAGAATTTGCATTGTGCGATCGACTTGTGCCATAACTAGGTCAACCGAAAAAAGTAGAAAATTTGTAGCTGCTTGTTGAGCGCGATCGGCAAAATGCGATCGTCACCCAATTTAAACCAGAAAACCCCATCCAACTCTCCCATGAAAATTGCACCAACTCGCATCGCGAATTTGCAACACCAGCGACGCTTTTTAAGTGCGGTAACTGCTGTTTTAACCAGTAGCTTCATCAGCCAGCTTGTTTGGCCGTTTATCGGAAATCAACCAGCTTTTGCCCAAACATCAGCCTATTGCCAATTATCCCCAGAACAAGTCAATCAAAAAGAAGACTTGCGCCGCGCCGCGCTGTCGGGAAAACGGGAATCTCAGCAAGCATATTTTGCTGTTTTGAACAAACACGCGCGGGAAATAGCAGAATGCCGCCAAAAAACTTGGCCCGAAACCCAAGCAATTTGGCTGCGTTTGTATCCCTGCGATGTCAGACCCGGAGAACTCGATCGAGTATTAGACAAAGTTGTGAATAAAGGCTACAACCAAGTCTATATAGAAACATTTTACGATGGTCAAGTGCTGCTCCCAGTTGCAGACAATCCAACGGCTTGGCCTTCTGTTGTGAGAAATCGCGGTTACGAGAAATACGATTTGTTAGAAAAGGCGATCGCCAAAGGCAAACAGCGAGGTTTAAAAGTATACGCCTGGTTATTTACCATGAACTTTGGCTATAGCTATTCTCAGCGTCCAGACAGACAGCAAACCCTCGCTATCAACGGTAAAAATCAGACAAGTTTAACAGTAAGCGAAGAGGCAGCAATTAACGAGGACTTCGGAGAAGTTCCGGGCAATCAAGCCTTTATCGATCCGTACAACCCACAAGCACGGCAAGACTATACTTTGTTAGTAAATCAAATAGTCAAGCGCAAGCCGCAAGGAATGTTATTCGACTACATTCGCTATCTAAGGGGCATCGGGCCCGCTTCAGTTGCTACCAAAGTTCAAGACTTGTGGATTTACGGCCCAGCATCGCAGCAAGTTCTTTTGCAGCGGGCTAGCAATCAGCAAGGGCGAGATTTAATTCAGCGATATTTGACTAAGGGATTTATCAATCCTAATGACGTTCAAGCAGTAGTCAAACAGTATCCAACTGAGCGAGAACCTCTTTGGCAGGGTCGAGTTCCGCAGGCGATGTCAGTAGCAACTACAGCTTCTAGAAGGCCGAATGCCGCATCAAGATCGGCCTCAACAACTCCCGCCACTAACAAGCCAAACCCTGCAACTCCGACACCAAAACCGACACCGCCGCTTCCCGATACCGGCACTCTGCAAAAAGACCTGTGGAAACTGAGCGTTGCTCACGCAGTACAAGGGATTTTAGATTTTTTGGGGATAGCAATTCAACCCGCTCAAAGGATGGGAATTCCTGTAGGAGCAGTGTTTTTTCCCACTGCAAATCAAGCGATAAATCAAGGGGGATATGATTCGAGGTTGCAGCCTTGGGACACATTTCCGGCTGCAATGGAATTCCACGCCATGTCTTACGGAAATTGCGGGGATGTAAGCTGCATTGTGCCACAGGTGCAGCGGACAGTGAGTTTAGCGCCTCCGGGAGCAAAAATTATTCCTGCCATTGCTGGAGATTGGGGAAAACCTCTTAAAAATCGGCCGTCTTTGGAGATTCAAATGCAGGCAATTCGCGCCGCGACGCCGCAAATTAATGCGGTGAGTCATTTTGCTTTTGGGTGGCAAGAACCGGAGGATGAAAGAGCGCGGCAAACTTGCAGATTGTAGATACATTTCTGGACGCACAGGGTGTCATCATCTAGTTTTATGGTTGCGGAGCCTAAAAGCGTAGATTTTGGATCAATAAACCGGGTTTTTCTATCGGAATCGGCGGCGAACCACGATTGATTTGCCTAAAAAAAACCCGGTTTTTGCCTCAGTATTGATTGAGTGCGATCGACCTTTGGCAAAAAAAATTAATTTACCAAATTTTCGACCTAGCTGAACAATCAGGCATAATGAGATTGTTCAAAAATTGCTGGAAATGCAAGCGGGACAAAAACAGCCAATTGCCGATCGCAAATCCCAATGAACAGACATCTGGGCCAAATTAACTTACTCAGAATTTCATCTGCGTTCATTTGCGTTCATCTGCGGTTAAAAATCCAAATTCTGCTAAAGTTATTAATAACCATAAAACCCTTTATTAATCATAATGCAAAAACTACAAGCAAGAGATGTCAACCTCCGCTATCTAATCGATAACTTCGGTTTACAGCGAGTTCGTAACAGCGAATTTTTCCGAGAATGGCAAGAAAACTTACCCGAAGTAACAGACTCAGAAAAACAATTGCTCGATCGCGTTCAAGACATATACTTCAACTTGGTAGATAACCCGCCTGTATGGGAAAATGCAGTCAAGCTAACAATTATCAGCCCCATTTTATTTATTGCCGGTCTTTATGAGTCTCCTTTTCAAGTCAAAGCCGAAAAGTCCATAGCCATTCAAGAAGAAGACGAAGGCAGAATAATCGAAGGCAGAATAGATATCCTAATTATGAAAGCAAACTTGTGGGTGACAGTAATTGAATCCAAACAACTTTCGTTTTCAACAGACGAAGCACTCGCACAACTCCTGACATATATGCTGGCAGATCCGAACCCAGAAAATCCTACTTTTGGGATGATTACCACAGGTGCTAACTTCAATTTTGTCAAGTTAGTTAGAGGCGAAACTCCCCAGTATGCGCGATCGGCTGAATTTGTTATTTCCAATCCCGGCAATGAATTGTACCGGGTTTTGCAGATTTTAAAACGCCTGAGTCAACTTCCAGACTAGCAATAAAAGCCATTTTGAGTTATCTTTCAAAGCAGACAATATCTAATATCTCAAATTTCAAACTGGTGCGAGCATGGTAAATTACTGGATAGTCGGCGCTGTGGCAATAGCTTCTGTCTGCTGGGCAGAAATAATACGAGACTTTTATCACGTCGTGTCCCATTATTGGGCACCCCTGCAAAAGCTGCACACTTGGCATCACCGCGTTTTCCGCCCTAATTTGACCCCCGTCAGCGAGACAATTTACAAGCAAGCACACTGGCGTCACGACGTGCCCGAAGGTGCGGCGATGATGGTTTTAGGCTTGTTGCTGTGGGTTGTAGCTTATTTTGGGCTACCGGAATATCACTGGGGTGCAGCCGCCGGTTGTATTTATACTTTAGGCTTTTTGTTGAGCGCGATCGCCCGCGGGTGCGGCATCAAAGGCGCAGACGAATTAACCGACATCACCCACCAACCGGGAGACTTCCTTACTCCCCCTGGCAAGTGGTTAGTTAATAAACCTTATCACTGGCGGCATCACTTCGACAATCAAAATGCTTACTATTGCGGTACTTTCACCTTAATAGATAAACTTATGGGTACAGCACTTTCTCTCAAAGGCAAAACTGTAGCCGTCACCGGTGCATCGGGAACTTTAGGTCGTTCGCTTCTCAAACACCTGCACAAAGCTGGTGCAAAAGTGATCGCCCTCTCCTCTGGAAATGAGGAAGTTACTTTGAATTTAGACGGCGAAAGTTTACCTATAAAAACCGTAACTTGGCAAGCTGGCCAAGAGGCAGACTTAGCCCTATTTTTAGAAAAAATCGATATTCTCGTCATTAATCACGGGATTAATGTACACGGAGAAAGAACAGGAGAGGCGATCGCAAACTCATACGAAATTAACACTTTTTCCGCGTGGCGGCTGATGGAACTCTTTTTCTTAACAGTCCGCACTAACGAAAACATCGCTTGCAAAGAAGTCTGGATCAACACTTCCGAAGCAGAAGTAATTCCCGCTGTCAGTCCCCTGTACGAACTTAGCAAACGCGCCCTGGGAGATTTAGTCACCCTGCGGCGGCTAGACGCACCCTGCATCGTTCGCAAACTGATTTTAGGGCCGTTTAAAAGCAACTTAAACCCGATCGGCATCATGTCTCCCGACTGGGTAGCGCAGCAAGTTGTCAAACAAGCTAAAGCTGATGCCCGCAATATCATCGTGACAATTAATCCTTTGACTTTTATCATTTTTCCAGTCAAAGAGTTTTTTGTTTCCCTCTACTTCCAAATTTTCAGCCGGAAAGCGATTTCAGAGATTAAAGCAGTGGCGACATCGGAAAAATCTAGCGTTGAATCTAAGATTAATTAATCAACCAAAACCGGGTTTCCGCAGGGGCGGCGGCTGTGACTGTCCGCCCTGCTGCTAAATTCCACAAAACTAAAGCGTTTCTCGCATCGTCACGACTAAGGATCGCGAATTAAATAACTTACACTTTTAATTGTTATTGTGGGATGGGCGTCCCGCCCGTCCTTTTTGGACGGGCGGGACGCCCATCCCACAAACTTGTGGAAGTTATTTAATT
>NZ_JAUBTT010000102.1:0-28336 GCF_036705125.1 Microcoleus sp. B7-D4 | reverse complement strand
GATTTTAGATTTTAGATTAAAGAATTGAAGCATTGACCCCACGGATAAATTCGGGGGGCAAGTTTCATCGGATACAGATTTTTTATTTCTGGACGGATGAATCCGGCGGCTTGTATCCTGGATGCTTGATTGTCAAAACGATCGCACGCGAGTGCATCACCAAAGCCAGGGCGATCGAATTTCTGCCCTTAAACAAATCCTTCGCAGTAACGGACGATCGAACTAACACCCGCCCGAACCGCATTTCCTAGACCAACAGCACTGAACCCAGCACCAGCGTCACTACTATTTCCATAAGTTCAGAATACGATCGCTTAACTCGGTTTTAACTCATATGTTGCACCATTCTCAATAAGCTTTTTAGGAACAGGCTTTTCGGCCTGTTCCACAAGAAAATTCACTCTTTGTGGAACAGGCATCTTGCCTGTTCTTGAGAATGGTGCAATATCTCAGTTTTAACACGCTTTGCGATCGATAACTCCTGACTCCTGCTCAATAATGAATCCGTGTATCCGTGACTTCCCTGTCGTGCCTTTCTTCAACCACACCTAAAACTTGCCAAATGTCAAGGGATTAGATCGACTTTTCCCCACCTTAGCCACCAAGTCCCAAACAAGATTTAGCGCCGGAAAAAATTCCCCAAATCTCTTGCCACAAACGACCACATCGCTTGTAATATGGATCTAACTCACAGCCCGTTAAAGCAATCAACAAACAATTAAGCCGCTCAATATATTCACGCTCCAACGAGCGATCAGTTGTATTGAGCGCGCCGCGCCTATTAAGGAGCGCTAAAAGCTCGTCACACACCCCAAATATTCAGCAAGAATCATGCCATCAAGAGCCGCCAACGATGTAGACGTAGCAGAGCAATATTGGCACTACCTAGAAGTATCCAAGCTTGCAACAATCTTAGAAACCAACCTGGAAAGCGGTTTAGAACCGACAGAAGCCAACCATCGCCAACAGAAATTCGGGCCCAACGAACTAACTGTTAAAGCAGGGAAACCAGCCTGGTTAAAATTTATACTGCAATTTAACCAACCCCTCCTGATCATCTTGCTGAGTGCAGGTTTAATCAAAGCAGTGATCGGAGAATGGCTAAACGCTAGCGTAATTTGGGGCGTAACCACCACTAACGCTACTATTAGTTTCATCCAAGAAGCTGGAGCCGAGAAAAAAATTGAAGCCCTAGCCCAAGCTGTCACCACCGAAGCCACAGTTATTCGGGGCGGCAAAAAATTAAGAATTCCCTCCAAAGAACTCGTAGTCGGGGACTTAGTAACCCTGACTTCCGGCGACAAAGTACCGGCAGACTTGCGCTTAGTGAAAGTGCGCGACTTGCAAATCGACGAATCGGGACTCACCGGGGAATCTGTTGCTGTCGAAAAAGAATTAGGACAATCTGGAGACTTGGTTCTGCCACAAGAAACGCCACTAGCAGAACGGGATAACATGGCCTATGCCGGCAGTTTTGTCACTTTTGGCCAAGCTAGCGGCATCGTAATTGCGATCGCCAATAAAACCGAAACCGGCAAAATCTCCCAACTATTAGATCGGCACATCGATCTCACCACCCCCTTAACCCGCAAATTCAACCAATTCAGTCAAAACTGGCTGTTATTCGTGTTGGGAATGGCAACCTTGACCTTCGCAGTCAGATTGGGCAGACCTGTCCCAGAGGGGGTTTCAGCCTTTAAAGAAGCAGTCGAACCCGCAGTCGCCCTGATTGTCGGCGCAATTCCCGAAGGCTTACCCGCCGTCATCACCGTCACCCTAGCCGTAGGCGTTTCCCGGATGGCAAATCGCCACGCGATCGTCCGCAAATTGCCCGCAGTGGAAACCCTCGGCGGCGCTACCGTCATCTGTTCCGACAAAACCGGAACTTTGACGGAAAACGAAATGACGGTGCAAGAAATCTATTCTGGCGGCGAATCCTACTCGGTTACGGGTACGGGATACAGCCCCGAAGGTGAAATTCAACTCAACCAACTGCCAATTACTGTCAGCCAAACTCCAACTTTGCAAGAATGTTTGCAAGCTGGACTCCTTTGCAACGACTCTCAGTTGGAATTCAAAGACGATAATTGGATAGTCGTCGGAGATCCGACAGAGGGAGCGTTAATTGCTGCAGGCAAAAAAGCTGATTTGAGCCAGCAAATTTTGTCCAAGTCAATGCAGCGGCTGGATTCAATTCCCTTTGAATCTCAGTTTCAATACATGGCGACGCTGCACCGAACTCCCACTGGCAAAATTTTGTACGTCAAAGGTTCCGTAGAATCAATTCTCGGCCGCTGCGGTTCCAGTCTCGACACTCAAGGAAATCCGGTAGAAGTCGATCGCGAACAAATCCACCACCAAGTCGATGAAATGGCAAAGCAAGGCTTGCGCGTCTTGGCTTTAGCGAAAAAGCCAGTACCGCAAAGCCAAAATTCCGTCGATCACTCGGATTTGGAGTCAGGGCTGGTTTTCTTGGGACTGCAAGGCATGATTGACCCGCCGCGGGCAGAAGCGATCGCAGCCGTCCAAGCTTGTCAAACCGCCGGCATCCAAGTCAAAATGATTACCGGCGACCACATCGCTACAGCCAAGGCGATCGCCCGCCGCATGGGATTCCGCAAAACTAAACACCACAGGGAACTTGTAGCCTACACCGGTGCTCAACTCGCCGCAATGAGCAAGCAGGAACTCGGCGAAGCCGTAGAAGCCGGCTCAGTTTTTGCCCGCGTCGCCCCAGAACAAAAACTCCGCCTCGTAGAAGCTTTGCAAAATCAAGGCGAAATCGTGGCGATGACGGGAGACGGCGTTAACGACGCGCCGGCGCTGAAACAAGCGGATATCGGGATTGCGATGGGCAGCGGTACTGAGGTTTCTAAGGAAGCCGCCGACATGATTCTTACCGATGATAACTTTGCGTCGATCGAATCTGCTGTCGAAGAAGGGCGATCGGTTTACAAAAATCTGCTCAAAGCAATCAGCTTCATTCTCCCAGTCAACGGCGGAGAATCGATGACAATTTTGCTCAGCACCCTCCTCGGTCGAGAATTGCCGATTTTGTCGCTACAAATTCTCTGGCTGAATATGCTCAACTCGATCACCATGACTGTGCCTCTGGCTTTCGAGCCCAAGTCAGCGGGAGTCATGAAACAGCAGCCCCGACCGGTCAACGAACCTTTCCTCACGGGAAATCGGATCAAGCGGATCATCGCTATTTCTCTTTACAACTGGACTCTGATTTTCGGAATGTTTGAATGGGTACGCCAAGCTCCTTGGGGAACCTTGGAACTGGCCCGCACGATGGCGATTCAAGCTTTGGTAATGGGGAGAATTTTTTACCTGTTGAGTCTCAGCCAGTTGTTGCCTTCTTTGATTGCTAAGTTTAGCGGTTCTAAGGAAGAAGTTAGCGGCGCTCCCGCCCTCGGTGTGGGAATTGTCCTGGCAGTGATTTTGCAGATCATCTTTGCTAATTCTCCGTTTGTCAATCGCATATTTGAGACGGCTCCGATGAATCTGGATCAGTGGCTGATTTGCTTCGGCGTAGCCCTGCCGATGATCGGTGTTGCTCTCTCCGTCAACCGCTTTGACCCGCCCAACTAAGCTGCTGTACAAAAGTGCGATCGAACTTGGAGGTACTGCCACCGATTAGTAATTTCGGGTGTTGAGAAACCGGGTTTCTGGAAGAAACCGGGTTTCTCTGTTTTACACAAAATCGAACCTAAAAGCCCACGTCATATCATCTCCGGTAAATCACTTACGATTAAGCGCCAATTTTAGGCCAATACGCTTGGGCCCGAGCCCGATCGCCCCTAGCCCCCCGCATCGTTGCGGGGGGACAAGAACTTACTCTTTCGTCCCCCAACAACCAGGGGGAGTAGGGGGTATGCGAGGGGATCACGCCCGGAATAAGCAGTTTTAACCCAAGCGTATTGAATTTTAGTCCACCAATGAAAACCAGTTAACCCTTTGACAACACCCAAAGCGTAAAATGTTAATTATTTCTGTATAATAAACTACAATTAGCTTAAAAAAAATAGACATATATTAACAAAGTAAATGTGCAGTGGCTGCGATGTTGGCAACTTATTGACAAGAGATTTGAAGGCGGCCCGATCGGCCTTCGCTACAACCCTTACCCAGCAAGTCTTGGTTTGAACCAGTTTTGATAAGCCAACCAGAGCGCCCTTCCCAACGGTTCGTTATCGATAGGGCGATCCCAAAAGATTTACTTATCAAATGAATTTAATAATTGTTTTATAATTTGTGCAAGAGTAAGGTAGAGTTAATTATCAAGCCAAGAAAACGTGCGGCTCGCAAAAAGTGAGTTCACACAACTCGGCCGCTCGAAATATCGATAATCAAAAAAGTCAAATCAGCAGGGATAGTTTAAAGAATTATGCTAGCGATAAATCTTTTGCTCCCTCCTGCCAAGGAGCGCTCAAAACAGTTCGCTAAATTCCATTAGCGAACAGAAAAAAAGCGCCTTGATAAACTTCAGTGATGTCGTTACAGAAGATTATGAATTGCAGCGAGGCTAGACTATGACAAAATTTTCAGAGCAATTTTCTCGGCGTAAATTTATCGTTACAGCAGGTGCATCTGCAGTCAGTTCAATACTGCTCAAAGGGTGTTTGGGAAATCCTCCCGAACCGGGTGCTAGTGCTGGCGGTGAGGCCGCTGCTGGTGGCGGGGCAGTGCCGGTGGCAACCTCAGCAGTTGCAGTTGCCAACGAGAGAAGAGTAGAAGGAATTGAAAGCAGTAAAATTACATTGGGATACATCCCGATCGTGGAAGCAGCACCTTTAATCATTGCCCAAGAAAAAGGCTTTTTTGCCAAATACGGCATGACTGAGGTAACAGTTGCCAAGCAAGCCAACTGGGGATCGACCAGAGATAACGTAGAAATCGGATCTGCCGGGGGCGGCATTGACGGCGGCCAGTGGCAAATGCCGATGCCTTATCAAATTAGTCAAGGCCTGATCACCAAAAACAGCACCCCAATCCCGATGTATGTTCTGGCGCAGTTGAACACTCACGGAAATGGAATTGCGATCGCGGGCAAACACCAAGGCAAAGGCCTCGGACTCAAACTAGACCAAGCAGCCCAAGACTACATCAAAGGCCTAGCGAAAGCAGGCACTCCCTTCAAAGCAGCCTACACCTTCCCCAAGGCCAACCAAGACTTGTGGATTCGCTACTGGCTTGCAGCTAACGGCATCGATCCCGATACAGATGTCAGCTTGCTGACAGTGCCGGCCGCCCAAACCGTGGCCAACATGAAAACCGGAAGCATGGACGCTTTCAGCACCGGCGACCCCTGGCCTTTGCGGATTGTCAAAGAAAACATCGGCTTCATGTCAGCGCTAACTTCCGAAATCTGGAAAGCTCACCCAGAGGAATATCTCGCAATTCGCGGCGACTGGGTAGACAAGCATCCCAAAGCCACAGAAGCCGTGATAGCAGCAATCATCGAAGCGCAACAGTGGTGCGACAAGCCAGAAAATCGCCCCGAATTAGTTGCCATTCTTTCCGGCAAAAACTTCATTGACGTAAATCCGGCTGTTTTGGCGCCGCCCTTTGAAGGCAAGTATGTCATGGGCGATGGCAAACCCGACATCAACGACTTCAAGAGCAGCCCGCTGTACTGGAAAGATAGCGTCGGCAACGTTTCTTATCCCTACGCAAGTCATGATTTGTGGTTCATTACCGAAAGCGTTCGCTGGGGTTTCTTGCCAACAAAAACCTTGGCAGACAAAAAGACACTCATCGGTAAAGTCAACCGCGCCGATATCTGGAAGAAAGCAGCCAAATTAGCCGGAGTGGCTGATGCTGATATTCCGAAAAGTACGTCTCGCGGCATTGAGAAGTTCTTTGATGGCAAAGAATTCAACCCGGATCAGCCCGAAGCTTATCTGAGTAGTTTGGCGATTAAAAAAGTGTGATGGGTAAAAGCTTCCCATAATTTAGCCTCAAAAATTTAGTCTCGAAAGAAAACACCGCAGAAACAGAGGAGATAAGCAGGATGGCTGTAAGTACAAGTCGGAGAGGTAGAGTCGCTCCGCAAGCGGCGCTGGGCGAGTTTTGGAAGAAGAATTCCGCGAATATATTGCCGCCAATCTTGGGGGTACTTGGATTTCTGTTTGTTTGGCAATTCCTGTCAAGTTCTGGAATTATTAAATTGCCGGGGCCGACAAGCGTTTGGACAGATGAACGGACGCGGATTTTGCTGCTGTATCCTTTCATGAACTCCAAAACCTACGGAGTCGGACTATTTTGGCAGACTTTAGCTAGTTTGGAACGGGTGGCAAAAGGCTATACTCTCGCCGCGGCTGTGGGAATTGGCATGGGGGTTGTGGTAGGTACAAATCCTTTTCTAAATAAGGCTTTAGATCCGCTTTTTCAGTTTTTGCGGATGGTGGCTCCTTTGGCTTGGGTGCCGATCGCCCTGGCTGCACTGCAACAAAACGAACCTGCTGCTTTGTTCGTGATTTTTATCACTTCAGTTTGGCCGATTTTGATCAACACGGCTGAAGGTGTGCGCCAAATTCCAGACGACTATAACAACGTTGCGAAAGTGCTGCAACTTACTCGGAAAGAGTATTACCTCAATATCTTGTTTCCGTCGGCACTTCCTTACATCTTCACAGGATTGAGAATTGCGATCGGTTTGGCTTGGTTGGCAATTATCGCTGCGGAAATTGTGATGTCCGGGATTACAGGTATCGGCTTCTTTATTTGGAACGCTTACCAGCAAAACTACATCAGCGAAATTTTGTTAGCTGTAGTCTACATCGGGGCTGTTGGTTTGCTGCTCGATCGCATGATGGCTTGGTTGCAGCAAAAAATTGCTCCATCTCAAGGAAAATAGTTGTGCAAGTAACTCGCTAAATAATTTTGAGTTTTGAGTTGAAAGATTTGAGTTCAAAACTCGATATTTATATTTCAGGAAACTGCAATCTACACTGGGTTACGATATCAACAACAAGCGACAGTTAAAGCTAGCTGCTAATCAAGAAAGACTAGCAGCTAGCGAAATAACAAACCTACAAAAAAGGCAAGAAAATCATGTCTATTTTGATTGAAATAGAACAACTGGAAAAAGTATTTAATTTATCAGACGGCGGCACATACGTTGCTCTCAAAGGCATCGATCTGGAAATTGAAAAAGGCGAATTTATCTCCTTAATCGGACACTCCGGCTGCGGCAAATCTACGCTGCTAAATATGGTGGCAGGTTTGGATTTGCCGACAGAAGGATTGGTGACAATTGAAGGACAAAGAATCACCCAACCAGGCCCCGATCGCATGGTAGTATTCCAAAACTATTCCCTGCTACCTTGGCGGACGGTCAGAGAAAACATTACCCTAGCCGTAGACTCGGTAATGAGTGGCTTACCCAAAGCCGAACGCCTCGAAATCATTCAAAAACACATCGACATGGTGGGCTTAACTCCCCACGCCGAAAAACAACCTGCATTGCTATCAGGGGGACAAAAACAGCGCGTGGCGATCGCCCGTGCTCTGGCCCTGCGCCCCAAACTCTTACTTCTAGACGAACCCTTCGGCGCTTTGGACGCTTTGACTCGCGGCAACTTGCAAGAAAAGTTGATGGAAATTTGCCAAGAGTACGAAATCAGCGCCCTGATGGTAACGCACGACGTGGATGAGGCGGTGTTGCTGAGCGATCGCATCGTCATGCTCACCAACGGCCCAGAATCGAAGATAGGCGGGATTCTCGAAGTAGACATCCCCCGCCCCCGCAAGCGG
Organism: Microcoleus sp. B7-D4; assembly: GCF_036705125.1. Classification (NCBI taxonomy): domain Bacteria; kingdom Bacillati; phylum Cyanobacteriota; class Cyanophyceae; order Oscillatoriales; family Microcoleaceae; genus Microcoleus; species Microcoleus sp. B7-D4. Next base: position 20,572 of record NZ_JAUBTT010000102.1, on the reverse strand, counting down.
ATGGAAGTAGTCTCACACCCCAGCTACTACGCTCTACGTAGCGAAATGATTTACTTCCTCAACCAGCAGAAGCGCGTCAAAAAACTGCGGGCGCGGAAAGTACCGGCGATCGCCCGCCACGGCCTGGAAAAAGTCAACCTCGAACTCGGCTTTATTCCGCTGGCAGCCTGTGCTCCCCTCGCTGTCGCCAAAGAAAAAGGCTTTTTTGCCAAGCACGGCCTCGATGAAGTCCACCTCGTGCGGGAAACAAGCTGGCGCGGCATCGTAGACGGCATCGCCGCAGGTTACTTAGACGCAGCCCAAATGCCCTCTGGGATGGCGATGTGGTTGAGCTTGGGGGGGCACCAAGAGCAGCCGATTCCGACGGTTACAGCCCTCACCATGAGCCGCAATGGCAACGGAATTACCCTCGCGAGGCGCTTTTACGACCAAGGGATCTACACTCTGGCAGACTTTAAAAAAATGCTCCAGAGAACGCCCGCCCAAACGCACCGTATGGGCATCGTTCACCCTTCTTCGATGCACAACCTGTTGCTGCGTTACTGGCTGGCTTCCGGCGGGATTGACCCGGATCACGATGTGTTGCTGAAAAATATCCCACCGGCTCAGATGATCGTTGACTTGCAGGGCGGCACTATTGACGGTTTCTGCGTCGGCGAACCTTGGAACTTGCGGGCATCGATGGAAGGAGTCGGCTTTACGGTGGCTACAGATTTGGAACTGTGGCCGGGGCATCCGGGAAAAATTTTGGGGGTGCGGGAAGACTGGGCAAATGCTTATCCCAACACTCACATTGCTCTAGTCAAAGCTTTGCTCGAAGCTTGCAACTATTGCGCCGATCCAAGTCGCGCCGCCGAGGTTTCGGAAATTGTCGCGGGAAGGGAGTACGTCGCTACTGATAAGAGTTACATCCAACTCGGCGACCCCAAATCTTCTGCTTGCAACCTCGATACTCCGATGCGGGAATACGCCCACCACTTGTTTTCTGGAGAGGGGGTGAATCGCCCAAGCCGCACCGAACAACTCTGGCACATGGTGCAGATGGCGCGCTGGGGCGATACTGTGTTCCCGCGCAACTGGGTGGAAATTCTGGAGCGCGTGGTGCGAGTCGGTGCGTTCAGCACGGCGGCGCGAGAGCTGGGGATGGCTGAGATTACTTACACTCGCGGTTCTCTCAGCTTGTTTGACGGCTCGGTGTTTAATGCTGACGATCCGATCGGCTATCTCAACAGTCTGGCGATTAAACGCGATTTCACGATGGCGGAAGTTGTACTTGATTCCGACCGTAGAGTTGCTTAAAGTGGTTTTCAGTAGGATGCAAACAGGGTAATTGCTAATTGTTTAGTTGCTCATTGCTAATGGCTAGTTAGTAATTCCTTCTTCCCTCTTCCTTCTTCCTTCTTCCTTCTTCCTTCACCTATAACCCACTAACAAGTTCCAAAATCATGCTCAACACCACTACGAACCAAACTCAAACCAAAAAGCAAGACAAGAAAGTAAAGGATCGCCGGAAGCCTTTTTTGGTGATGGAAAATGTTCACAAATCATACCCAAATGGTTACAGAGCTTTAGAAAACGTTAACTTGACTGTAGCTGAGGGAGAGTTTATTACGCTGATCGGACACTCGGGTTGTGGCAAGTCAACGCTGTTGAATATGGTGTCGGGTTTTAGCCATCCGACTCAAGGCAGCGTCAGAATTAGCGGGCAAAAAATTGAGAAGCCGGGCCCCGATCGCATGGTGGTGTTTCAGGGTTACGCTTTGTTGCCTTGGCGGACGGTGTTTGAAAATGTTTACCTTGCGGTTAATGCTGTATTTCCTGAGAAGTCGAAGGTCGAAAAAAATGCGATCGTCAACGAGCATTTGGCGATGGTGGGATTGACTGAAGCTGCTGAGAAAAGACCGCCGCAAATTTCGGGGGGGATGAAGCAGCGGGTTTCGATCGCCCGCGCTTTGGCAATTCGCCCGAAAGTGCTGATTTTAGACGAACCTTTTGGTGCTCTGGACGCAATTACTAAGGAGGAATTGCAAGAAGAGTTGCTGAAAATCTGGAACGATCACCGCTGTACGGTGTTGATGATTACTCACGACATTGATGAAGCGCTGTTTTTGGCCGATCGACTGGTGATGATGACTAACGGCCCGTCGGCGACAATCGGTGAAGTTTTGGAGATTCCTTTCCCGCGTCCGCGCGATCGGGTTCAAATGATGGAAGATCCGGAATACTACAATTTGCGGAACTACGCCCTAGATTTCCTGTTCCGTCGCTTTGCACACGATCACGATGCCTAATCGGTTGGGAAATCAAAGTTAAAGAGGAGAATTATGAGACTTCTCGAACAAGTTTAATTCTTGTGCGGAGTAGGGATTAGGCATCCTGCCGGCCCAAGAGGAGCTTTTTTGCAGAAGTCTATTGAAAAGTTTAAGCCCCAGTGTTCCCCGATGTCAGGGGAACATCGCTGCGGGCGCAATTTTCCCGATCCGGTTGGGTAAACTGAAGCTTAATGGTGGACGAGAAGTTTTTTCGGACGTTCGGATCTTTTTCCGATATTTTACGTCTACCAGCGAAGAGACCCGATTGCCTAGCTGTCGGTAAGCTGGCATGAATAGAGCCCACCTTCGATCGAGGGTGGGCTTCTTCTTGATGTTATTAACCGTTTGTGGGCGATCGGTGGTTGGTGCATTCCACCCTTGGAACTGGCACACTGCAGGAACGTTTATCGCTGTTTCATGGATTAAGGCTGTTTTCAATATAGCGGTTTTCAGTGGAGTGAAGTACAGACGATCGGGTAGGAAAACGGCTGATCCTAAGTCCGGCGCGGGGATTTGCGACTTTTAACCATTGGTATAAGAGTGATGATTGTAGCAAGACTTTTTTTAATTTGTATTACTCAGGTTTGCACGGAAAACTCCTCTGGGTCAATATCCCAATTTACCCAGCGAATTGCTTCTTTAGCAGATCGCACATCAGGCGGCACTCGCAAAACGTGAATGTGTCCCGTACTCGGACAAGTCATTTTTAACAAATAAACTGGCTTTGCATTACCCACCCGATCAAAATCAGCGTCAAACTCGATGCTTAATAAAGTGTATTCCTGCCAACTATCTAATTCTGTCACCGCTAATTCTTGAATTATGCGATCGTAAGTAATTCCCTGAATTAACGCGCGCCGAATTTCTGCATTCTGTTCCTTCAACACCCACTTAGGATCGCGAATTAAATAACTTACAATTTTAATTGTTATTGTGGGATGGGCGTCCCGCCCGTCCCACAATCTTGTGGAAGTTATTTAATTCTCATTCCTTAGACTGCGACTGGTGCGGGTGCAGGCTACCTTACCATTCGGGTAAAATCACGCCGTGATAGGCATAAATCGAAACACCGTCGGCCAATTGTACCGCTGGTGTTCCTTCGGCGTGCAAGCGGTGGTTGCTGTCATGGCACGACCTCCTTTAACTATATTTATAGCAATTTGAATTCACCAAAGTTTGCCAGCACATTGGTAGGGTGCGTCTGACACAAAAAATTTGTTTAAATCGAAACCATAGATTTATGACGCACCATACAAGTTGATTTAACTATTATATTATCCTTGAAATCGGGCAACCGAAACCCGATCGCGCCCTGCTTCTTTCGCCCGATAAAGCGACTCATCGGCGATCGCAATTAGCTCTCCCGGCTGGGACTTCACCTCCGGAAGGCAGCAAGCTACACCCAAACTCAACGTCACGTATTCGCTGACAGCAGACTTAGCGTGAGCTATGTGCAAGCCCCGCACCTGTTGTGCGATCATTTCAGCTACGCAAGTGGCACCTTCAATATCCGTATTCGGCAAAACTACTACAAATTCTTCTCCACCGTAACGCGCTACTAAATCTGCCGCTCGCTTTACCGAATGCTGGATCACCGCCGCCACTTTCCGCAAACATTCATCCCCCGCTTGGTGACCATAAGTGTCGTTGTAAAGTTTGAAATAATCAATGTCGCACATAATCAAAGACAGCGGTGCTTCTTCCCTCGCCAAACGCCGCCATTCCGTATCGAGGTATTCATTAAAAGAGTGGCGGTTTCTTACCTCAGTCAAACTGTCGTAATTTGCCAAATAATGCAAGGCTCGATTCACTGTTTCTAACTGCTGTTTCTGCTGCAGCAACTGACGGTTGAGTTCCGCCAACTGCTGTTCGGCTGAGTGCGATCGCAACAAATTTCTCACCCTCGCCAGCAATTCCCTATCGTCAAAAGGCTTTGAAATATAATCGTCAGCACCCGCATCCAAACTTTCGATCCGAGATTCCATCCCCGATCGGGCTGTCAAAAAGATTACCGGAGTAGATTTCAATTCTGGCGTGTTCCGAATCTCCTTGAGCAAATCCAGCCCGTTTTGTCTGGGCATAACTTGGTCGCTCACAATCAAATTTGGCTGCAAACTTTTGGCTTTTTCTAAACCTTCAACCCCGTCACTCGCCACGGCGACTCGATAGTACGGACTTAATAAAGTTTGGAGGTAAGCCAGCAGAAAATTGTTGTCTTCTACTACCAGCAATAGCGGTAATTCTCGGCTGTCACTTGTTAATTGTTCCAGATGATTTTTGTCGTCAAAACTGTTAGGTTCCGGCAGCGGGGCCAGGGGTGTGGTCCCCCGGACATTTCCCGAACCCCACTCTCCAGAGCCGAACCCCGTCAGTCCAGCCAATTGGGCGATCGCGATCACCAACTGATTCGCTTCCACCGGCTTCGACAAATGCCTCTGAAACCCGGCCTCCAGCGCTTCGGCCGAATCTTCTTCCTCAATGCCTCCCGTCAGCGCCACGGCCGGCAGCAGTTCCCTGTGCTCGGACATTTCCATTGCTCTGATGCGACGGATTAAATCGCAGCCGTCGGCTCCCGATACCGTCATATCGCTCACCAACACGTCGGGCCGCGACTGTTGCAACTCGGCCATCGCTTCGCAGGCGCTACCCACCGCTATTACCTTGGCTCCAAATGCTTCGAGGCCAGTTTTGAGGAATTGCCGGATCTCGGTGCTGCTTTCCACCACCAGGACTTGCTTTCCCGCTAGGGGTTTGGAAACCGATCCGCGTCTGCTTTCCCTTTGGGCGATCGCAGCAGTGCGATCGTCGGGTGCATTTTCCTTGGCAATCGGTAGCAGCACCCCAAAGGTCGCCCCCTGACCGAGGCCGGGACTCGAAGCCCAAACACTTCCCCCGTGCAGTTCCACTAACTGCCGCACAATTGAGAGCCCGAGTCCCAGCCGATTTTGTTCCTTGTTCTGGAAGCTGTCTGCAGGGCGGAAGTAGTCAAAGATGTACGGCAGAAATTTGGGGTCGATGCCGCAACCGCTGTCGCTGACCCGAATCAAGACGCCCGACTCAGTAGCCTCGATCCGCACTTGAACTGGGTATGGTGTCGATTCTGGGGTGAATTTGATGGCGTTGGCAAGGAGGTTCCAGACTATTTGCTGCAAGCGTTCTGCATCTGCCAAAACGTAGCTGACGGCGGGGTCGAAATGTTTTTCTACGCGGAGGTTTTTAGCATCGGCGGCGGGACGGAGGGTGTCGATCACAGATTCTATGATAGACGGGAGGTGAACTTGGCCGATGTTCAGGCACACTTTCCCTCGCAGCAACCGCGAGAGGTCGAGGAGATTGTCTATTTGCCTGTTTTGTAATTTGGCGTTGCGCTCGATGATTTCCAAAGCGCGGCTGGTGGTGGCTTCGTTTAAATTGCGCGATCGAGCTAGCTGCGCCCATCCCAAAATCGCGCTGAGGGGCGATCGCAGTTCGTGGGAGGCGATCGCCAGAAATTCGTCTTTTGCCCGGTTGGCTTCGGCTTGGGCTGCTTCAACGGCTTTGCGATCAGTGATGTCGAATCCGATCGCCAAATACTGACAGGGTTTTCCCTTACAGTCCAACAGTGGAACTACTGCTGCGTACACCCAATAATCACTTCCATTCTTGGCTTTATTCTGAATATCTCCTTGCCAACTTTTACCTTTGGCAACAGTTGATAGCAGATTTTTGATGATTTCCGAAGATTTATATTCCGAATGGAGGATGCCGAAGTGGGAGCCGATTAGTTCGGCTTGGGAATAGTTGGATATGGAGCAAACTCGTTCGCTGACATAGTTAATAATTCCTCGCGCGTCAGTCCTCAGCGCCAGTGCCGATCGGTCGATCGCTCCTTTAAAATCTAAACATTCTTGTAGCGACGAATCTAGTTCTTTTGTCGTAGAAAATTGACCGAGCCGATCGGACGCGTTGTGTTGCTGGCGATCGGGCTTATCCTTACTCCGTTGTTGGATTTCCATTGCTTCTATTTTCCCCTGACGGCTGACACCTAATCTACTCGCATCCTGATTCATTATCACAATTTTCTTTCCCGCACCTGCGGGTGTAATATTTTGTATCTCTTCATCTTCCTGAAAAATTGGCAGGCACCACTTCCACTCGGGAGTCACCTCAATTGTTGTTTATAGTTGGCTAAAGTTTGTCAATCTGAGGACTGATTTTTCATATCTAGCCGATCATCGGCTGCTGGCTCATTTTTTTTTATCTTTTATCTTTTATATTTTACTAGGGGGAATCACGGAGAAATTTATGGTGTAGAGCACACACCGACAGTTGCATTGTTGTTTGAAACGGATATCATAACCGTCAACTTTTTTCTCACAATTACTCCTAGTATCTGGCACAAAGTCTCGTCTTCGGCAGGCTTTCGCGTCTGTGGCATTCTGCCTCATCTGCACTGAAGGAGATATATGTGCAGGGCTAGACAGTTCCCAAATCAGGGGCGGGTTTGGGTGCACGAAGTCCCTATCTGGCGATCGTCCGTAACTTCTTTTAAATTATTTTCTTCAACATCTTGACAGGTCTGTATATTTTTTGTATTATCAAATGTAATATGCTTTCCGAGAATAGAATCGGCAAACTGCCTAGACGCACTCAACTATTAACAATCTGAGGAAAATCGTCTGTGAATTTAGACGCTGTACGCGAGCAATTTGAACAAAGAGCTTTGATTATGACCAAGAATTTCAAAGGTGGTACCCGCCACGTGATTTATCAGTGGAATCAATCCCAAATCGAAAATCGAAAATCAGAAGAGCCCCCGCATTTATCCGTGGGGTCGCCTCTAAAATCTAAAATCTAAAATCTAAAATCGATTGACGGCTTAATTCCCCGCCTCATTCCGCGCTATGGCGAGCAACACGATGTAATATTGCAGTTAATCCCTTCTGAAACTAATGCTAACATAAAAGTTCTGGATTTAGGTGCGGGAACTGGCATACTGTCGGCTATGATTCTGCAAGCATTTCCTCAAGCAAAAGTCCTAGCCTTTGACATGGCCAAGAATATGCTGAAAACTTGCCAAACTAACTTGTCCGCTTTCCGAGAACGGCTGACCTTGCAGCAAGGAAACTTTGCCAAAGATGATTTCGGCAGCGGTTACGATTTGGTAGTTTCAGGGTTGGCAATCCACCACCTCGACAGCGCAGGCAAACAACAGCTATTTCACAAACTTTTCCACTCCATGAATCCAGGGGGAATCTTGCTAATTCGAGATATTGTGACAGGTGCTACTCCCCGGCTGACTGAGCAATACGAACAGTTGTGGCGGCAGTACATGAAAGCTAACGGAGAAGACGATGCAGCCTGGTTCCAAAAATATCGAGAAGAAGATATTCCCTCCTCTGTGGAAGAGCAGACAAAGTGGCTTGCAGAAGCTGGTTTGGCCGACGTAGGATGTCACTGGCGCTATCTCAACTTTGCTATTTTTGGCGGAGTTATCCCAAGGTAGAAGGCATTCGGCAGAATGCAGAGTTTTTGATAATTATCAAAATATAAAGCTCGTGAAAAATCGCCGATCCAACACTTTTTTATTCGCAGACGCCGAACCTAATTGTGTAGGTAGTTAAGGGCGGAGTTTAGCGCTAGAATTCGCGCATAAGACCATTTTTGACGTTCGGGAATCATTTTCTGCAAACCTTTAGATGCGGGTTCACTCAAGCGCCCTCTGGTAGTACAAACAGATTCAACAAACCCGCCTCAAATCAATGATATAACCCGCTAGTGACATTTTATAAAAGGTGATTTAAAAGCTCAATCAATAAAGTAGAATTATGAACGATTCTCGATTAGTAAAAATCAGCAGATATCTCAGCAAACACCTGCGTCACGCGCCCTCGCGCATCGGCATTGAACTCGCTCCCGGTGGCTGGGTTTCTGTTAGCGAACTCCTCGATGCGTGCCAAAAAAATAACTTTCCAGTTCAGCTTGCAGAACTCACCACAGTAGTCGCGCAAAACGACAAGCAGCGCTTTTCATTCGACTCCACAGGCACTCTAATTCGTGCTAACCAAGGACACAGCGTAGAGGTTGACTTGCAGTTAGAACCCGCTGTTCCCCCGGATATTTTATATCACGGAACAGGTAGCACTGCCGTCGAGTCTATTCTCAGTCAAGGAATTAGGAAAATGTCGCGACATCATGTTCATTTGTCGGTGAATATCCAAACGGCGCGCCAAGTAGGTGCAAGACATGGCATCCCGACAGTCTTTACTGTAGATGCCGCAGCCATGCAACGCGACTGTCATACATTTTACTGTTCGGCTAACAAAGTTTGGCTAGTAGATTTTGTGCCGCCCGCTTATCTCAAAATAAGTTGAGAAATTTCACTTTTTTTGTAGAATGTGTACCACAAAAACTGTAAAATAAGAGTAACTAGGAGTTTTGCAAAATGAGTGCGGAAGATATGGGCGATCGCGAAAACAATTTTCATCAAAGCAATTCTCAAAATAGAGGTCTGCTAGGCTCTGGTTGGCGACCTTTTTACCGTCAATTTGATTGGGAACACCTGGCACATTTAGCGTCTAGTGACCCCTTAGAACTAGCTCAAAAAACTTTAGGGGCAGCTAGCGACATTGCCGACGCCATGGGACGGCACCAATATACCTGGTGGGCAAATATTTTAAATGTCTTCTCGGAAAATACTCGCTACGAAATTGATGAGTTTTGGGATTACATTACTCCGCAGCCAGTTTACCCTGATTACCGCTACAAAGACATTTTAGCTACCGAAACGCCAGTGGTACAATTGGTCAGCCGCGCTAGCATTCCTATCGACTACGTTCTCAACAAACTCCAAGAGATTACTGTTTTCAAAGTTCTGGCTTTGCTAGGGAAACCGGATGCAATTACCCAGTCTTTTATGGAGCGACATTTTTCTTATCCCCCGGAGCGATTTGTTAGCTGGGAACGCTTGGAAGTTTTGGGTACTGTTTATGCTTCTTGGGCTCGATTCGGCTGCTGGCTACAAATTGAGAGTTACGACAGGGGAAGACGCTGTTACACTCTGATTTGCCAAGATATTGCGCCGCTCGTTAGCAAGGCAACTTATAATTTAGCGGTGATTCTGGGCGGGTACAAAAGCCGCGTCGGACAGGTTCACAGCCAGTTCCCAATTCGCACGTTTTCTGCGGAGGTTCAAAGTTTTACCGATACAGTTCAGCAGGCAATTTTGGATCAAAATCAGTTGGCTGTTTTGGTTAGTGGCGAACCGGGAACGGGCAAAACTGCTTGGACGCAAGCGGTAGCAAAGGAAATTTTAGTGCCGCTGGGTTATGTGATTTTTATCTTAGACCACGATGCTGTGGAAAATTTTGTGCCACCGAGTTATTTGGAGCGGATTTGTATTATTATCAATGAGGCTGATAATTTGGCTCAAGATCGATCGACCCCAGAAGCCCAACGCACTAACAAAACTGAACATATTTTGAGTTTGCTGGATGGAACTTTGTATCAAAGCGTCATCGACGATCAAGGGATTCAATTTCAGCAAAAACTCGTAGTTTTGATGACTTGCAACACCACTGAAAGATTAGATCCTGCAATGTTACGGAAAGGGAGAGTGGATTTTACCAGTGAATTTACGCACAAATTTGTTTGAGCGCTCTCTTGCATTCTTAAGCGATCGGGCGATCGCACTGGCTACACGATCTCATACCATGTTCGATGTGGGATTTTCAATTAAAGAATTGGGAATGACTGAGGAAGCTCATGGTTTGGATCGCGGGTCTACAGTTGCATTCTTTTGGGAACTTGTATAAAATACCGAACAATCACCAGGAAATCTTCTGAATATCAAAGTTTGGGGGAAACTTTCTTGAGTACCTATAGACCATTAGTGTCAACAATCGCCTAAAACCCTTTTTCTCTCTCGTTTTTTGCCTAGTCTCGCTGCCCTCTTGCGCCCCGGAATAGTCGCGGGAGACAAGAGAGCACTCCAGTCCCCTCCGACTATTATTCGGAGGGCGCCAGCGCGATCTATGCCTAATCCTCAAACAGCAACCGGGCACTAGCTTTGGTCTTAAGTAGATAGCAATGCCTATAGACATATCCCCATCAAAAATGATATCAATGATGGGTGATACCCTCTAAGGGTATCGTCCGAGAGAGCAAATCAGGGGAAAATAGCATTTTTGGTCTCAAACAGAATTTTTCAAACTTGACAGCTATGGAGGAAATCCCAAACCGTGCACACTAAGCCAGTTCAGCAAAAAAGTCAGGGACTGGGAAGGTACGTTGACGGGACTTTCCCGATCGCCCAACAACCTGCAGAGGCAGCCGTGTCCGAGAGTAAAGAGCGATTTCGGCGGTTTGTGGAGCGCTCCGCCGAGGCCGTGGCAATGGTAGATTGTGAAATGCGCTATCTGTCGGTTTCTCGTCGCTGGGAAACAGATTGGGGGTTGGGCGACGGCGAGGCCATCGGCCGATCTCATTGGGAACTGTTCCCGAATCTCCCGGAATATTGGGAGCAAAATGCCCAGGCTTGTTTGAGGGGAGTTTTGGAATACAGCGAGTTTGTGGCAGGGCGATCGATCGCATCTGTATCAGGAAAAAGCGCAAGCGGCTGTGTCAGCGAGTCGGTAAGATGGGTATTTCAGCCTTGGAAAAATAGCGAAGGTGCGATCGGCGGTTTGATTTTGTTTGCATCTAAGATAGCTGAGGCTCCCGCTCAAACCAATTGCTATAATAAATTTCAGTCCGAGGTCAAAAGAAAGCAGTTAGAAACAATACCAAAACTAACTCAAATTGCCCTCGAAAATGCTGCTGATACAATCTTTTTTAGTACCTCCGACGGTCAAATTTGCTACGCGAACAAAGCCGCTTGCCATCTTTTCGGCTACTCGGAATCGGAACTGCTAAACATGAGAGTTAGCGACATCGATTCGCATTTGCCAGCATCGGATTGGCGAGAACACTGGGATCAACTCAAGCAGCAAACCAACCTCACTTTTGAAACCAGTTACAAAACCAAAGACGGCGCCAGTTTTTCCGTCGAAGTTAAAGTCAATTATTTAGAATACGGCGGGTGCGAATACCGCTGCGCGATCGCCCGCGACATTTCCGCTCGCCTCGCAGCAGAATCAGCGCTCGTACAGGCAAAAGAGCAACTTCAAGCCGTTTTGGACGCCGTGCCCGGATTAGTTTCTTGGGTAAGTTCCGATTTGCGCTACTTGGGAGTAAACCGACATTTAGCTAGCGCTTATAAAATGCCGTCCGAACTATTTATCGGTCAAAAAGTAGGTTTTTTAGATACAAGTCCTAAATTTAACGATTTAGTATACGATTTCTTTGGCAGCCATAAAAAGAAGACATCTCAAGAAGTAACAGCGAGCATCAGAGGAGAAAATAAAACTTATCTAATAGTGGCTCAAAAATACCATAACAATACGGCGGCGGTATTTGTGGGATTGGATATTACAGACAGCAAACAGTCTCTTTTAGCTTTGCAAGAATCCGAAGAACGCCTGCGACAAGAAGCGTCTAAATTAGAGCAGACGCTGTTAATTTTGCAGCAAACTCAAACTCAACTGATTCAAACAGAAAAGATGTCATCCCTGGGGCAGTTAGTAGCAGGAATAGCGCACGAAATAAACAATCCAGTTAGTTTTATTTCCGGCAATGTCAGCCACGCCACGGGCTACATTCAAGAACTGCTGCGAACGATCGACCTTTACCAAAAGTATTATCCCCATCCCGTGCCGGAAATTCAAGATTTGATTGAAGAATTAGACTTAGACTTCATCAAAAAAGACTTGCCAAAACTGCTAAATTCAATGAAAGTCGGTTCTGAAAGGATTCGCGATGTCGTGCGATCGCTCCGTTTGTTCTCGCGTACCGACGAAGCCCAAATGAAGCCGGCTGATATCCACGAAGGTTTGGACAGCACTTTGCTGATCTTGCAAAATCGCCTGCAAGCTAAAGGGGGACGGCCGGGTATTTCTCTAGTTAAAGAGTACGGAGATTTGCCGCGAGTTCACTGCTATCCGGGGCACTTAAACCAAGTGTTCATGCACTTGTTGACAAATGCGATCGACGCTTTGGAAGAAGGGGGGAGAAATGCCGAAAATTATGGTAAAATTCAAAATCAGTCTTACTTGTCTTCAGCCAGGTCGAGTTCTGAAATATTCAATCCCGAAATTCGGATTCGCACCTCCGTGGTAGGGGAAAACGAAGTTGCGATCGCCATTAGTGACAACGGCCCTGGCATGACTGAAGAAGTCCTCGACTGCATCTTTGACCCTTTGTTTACCACTAAATGTCCAGACACGAGCACTGGTTTGGGTCTAGCAATATCCCAGCATTTAGTAGTAGAAAAGCACGGCGGTAAGTTGCACTGTGTTTCGCGTCCGGGAGAGGGAACTGAGTTGATAATTAAAATTGCGATCGGCAACGATTAATGAGCGATTTATAACAGGCAAATAATATGGTAATCGAGTGGCTAAAATTTCAAGTACCTCCCGAAAAGTGGGAGGCGTTTATTTTGCGAGATGAAGAAGTTTGGACGGCAGGATTGAGAAGTTTACCCGGTTTTTTGGGCAAGGAAATTTGGGTGGATGCGGTGGAAAATGAGGTGGTGATTTTGATTCGCTGGGAAACTAGGGAGAAGTGGAAATCGGTTCCGCAAAGCACAATAGATGAGTTGGATGCCCAAATGGGCGATTTGCAAATTGCGATCGCCGAAAGTCGCGAATATCAAGTTCGCAAGTTTTGGCATTAGTTAGTCAGCAGTCAGTTGCTCGTGTTAATTTTTGAAAGATTAATCATGGGTTTTACCTTGATTGTACCGCAGACATTGATTTGGTATTTGGTGTGAAGGGCGATCGATCTTGGTAGAATCATCGCACTGTTTGGTATTTGGTGTTAGGGGCGATCGCACTTTCATTTTACGCGATCGGTCATCAGAAACAAGAAAGGGCGATCGCTGTTTGTTTTGATGGGGCGAGATCCTTCATCCTTACTCTGGCGATGTTAAGATCCAGGATTCCAACTCAAATGGCTGAACTGCCTGAATGCGTTGGAAGTCTCGATCTGCAGTCACTAGGGTGAGTTGATGCTGGATTGCAACGGCGGCAATCCACAGGTCATTTTCGCCGATGCCCAATTGAGTCATGTTGGTTCTACGGCGTTGGGCTTTGTCTTTTGGGGCGTAGCGATCGAAAACTGCCGCTTTAAGATTGCCGTAAATTTCGGCGGTGGTTTCGTCGATGGGGTAGATGTATAGCCCAAGCAGGAAGCGTTGAACTAGGGCAAGATTTACCTGTCGTTGTTGTGATCGCGCCGCCATGTCAATCAGTTCACCCTTGACGATGGTGCAGGTGGCGATTGACTCATCCCCAAGGTTGGCAAGGCGATCGAGTAATTGAGTGTTCCCTAGTAGGGCATAGCTACAATGGTTGGTGTCGAGGAGAAACATTATTCAAAGGGATTGGGGCTGTAGTCAAATTCGGTTTCGCCGCGTGAGTTTTGGACGGCTTCTAGACATTCTTGGAAGTCGTCGCCTGACCAAGTGCCGATTGTCTTGAGGTGAGCGAGGAAGGATTTAGCAGATGTGATAGAAGGTTTGGTTGAGAGAGATTTCATGAAGCTGAGGGCTTCGGCAAGTCTTGTACTGGGCAAAGCTTCGATTGCTTGGAGGAGTTGTTCTTTGATTGTCATAGGGTGTGCCGGGGTTCTTGACTTATGGCGATCGCTCTTTCATTTTAGGCGATCGCTCATCTGAAAAAACAAAGGGCGATCGATCTTTCTTTTAATTCAAGCATCGAACTCATACAATCATCGCACTGTTTGGTATTTGCTGTTAGGGGCGATCGCACCACCCCTTGCTTTCCACCTATGCAACCACAGATAACCTAGAAACTTTCGGATCTGATTTGTTGTGCTGTGTACGCTACCTAGACAGTGACAGACTTGGCAATTTTTGCCAGCAATCGCAACGCTTCATTGACAGAAGCTGAGTCTCGAAATATTTCTGCTACGTCTGGATCGAGAATCACAACATTACTTGATTTCATATAGGCTTCATAGTATTTGCCACGGACACCACCTGAAAAATCGTATTCAGGTCTCATCTCGTCATTAATTGTTACTTCAGGTTCCTGACTCATAGCTTTTTCTCTCTTGTCGGGTGGCTAAACGGGCGCTGATTAAACGCACTTCACCTTCTCGTTCTGTATGGGACACAACAAAAAGGCGCTGTAAATTTGATTGACCGATCGTTAAAAGATGGAACTCACCTACAGAGTGGTTAGGGTCAGAAATTGTAATAGCCAGTGGATCTCCGAAGACAGTGACAGCTTCTTCAAAAGACACACCATGCTTTTTGGCATTACTAATCGCTTTGTTTGAGTCCCACTGAAACTTCATATATCTATTCTACTCTCAAGCAGAAGTGGGAGGTTGGCAATTGCCTAGCTTACTTCTGTATTTTACTATTTAGGGCAAAATGGCGAAAATCAAAAATGTCAATGTGACTGACTTCTAGGAACTCATAGACTCTGAGGAATGTTGAACTGCTGCTGTAGCGCTGTCATAGCTCTCTCTGCTGGGATTCCTTCACCTCGATCGAAGCTTTCGAGTCCTTTGCGGATGCCGATGATAGCTTCGAGGTAGTCGATACGCTCCAGCAGTTGTTCGTAGGTATTGAGTTGGGGGTTTGGAATGGATTTTAACGATCGTACCAAACTGAGAAGATCCGCAAGCAGTTCGTCAGGGGTGCTATCGATTTCTTGGATGAGGAGTTCTTTGATGGTCATCGCGGCATCTCACGAGGATTGATACTTTGATTGTAACGGCGATCGCTATTAGTTTTGATGGGCGATCGCTCTTGCTAGAATAATCGCAGTGTTGGGTATTTGGTGTGAGGGGATCTCGCGCTCCCTTGGACAAGCCTTGCAAGATCGCGATCGCACGCTACGCAATCTGCCCGCTCAATGGCAATGATTTTGAGATATACTTGTACCTAAATATAGGAGGTAAACTTTACACTTTGAGTTTAGATCCGAGTAGTTTAGATGAAATTCGAGAAGATATCGCTAAAATTGCCAGTCGCTATGGGGTCTTTCAATGTGTTGAATGCAGTCAGGCTATCAAAGAGTTCTTGACAATCAGAAACCTAAATGGTAAGCAGATTAAACTGGATTTAGAAAGGCAAGACCTACCTTGGTCAGTGATTTATGATTTACGACGACAGCAGCAAATTGCTACTAATGGCTACCATCAAGGGATATCAATTACAATCGACGAACAGGAAATTGTGTTTGATAATATAGATTGTAGTGGCGTGACTCGGCAGGAATGGCTACAAAATTTAACATCACCTACTCTGGAACTGGGTATGGGAAGTTTTAAGATTATAGAAGAGGAATTTTGAGCAGCAAAAGTTACAGTTATTTTCAAAAAAATGAGGTTAAAAATGCACGATTTATATACGCTGATTGAGAAAATTAAGAAAGCTCCTTCAATGTACTTGGGACGACATTCAATTATTTGTCTTCAGGCTTTTTTATCGGGTTACAGCATTGCTAAATATGACTTAGGAGAACAGCCAACGAAACAAGATAGCGATTTTATGCAGTTTCCTGAGTGGATACGAAAAAGATTCAACGTGCAGACTAGCCAATCTTGGGCTAACGTCATTCTGTTTTATTCGGAGGATGAAAGCAAAGCACTCGATCGGTTTTTTGAGCTGTTAGATGAGTTTATCGCTCGTCATTCTTCGGGTGATGCTTTAGGCGAAGGGGGATTGGATATAGAGGAAAAAGTGCAAGTTTTCAGGAGTTGATAGAAAGGACGATCGCTCTTGGTAGAATCATCGTACTGTTTGGTATTTGGTGTGAAGGGCGATCGCACTTTCATTTTAGGCGATCGCTCATCAGAAACAAGAAAGGGCGATCGATATCTGTGCAAGCATTTCACTGTTTAGTATTTGCTTTGGTGAAGAGTTTTGAGGTAAACTAGAATTGCTCAAAGTTTCTGGAGTCTGACATGGAAACAATGAAACTGATCTCGCATATTGGAAGCGATGGCATATTGCTTCTCCAAATGCCCACTGAGTTTAAAGATACTTCTGTTGAAGTGGTAGTAGTTGTAAAGAGTCTACCCTCAGAGGAAATTAAGCCGAAGTATAACGCTTGGGGAAAACTGACTACTAAAAAATCAATTCAAGCAGCAATTGCGAGAATGGTACAACTGCGGCAAGAAATTGCCTTGGATAAAAGCTCAATCCGTTCCATGATTGAAGAAGGGCGAAGGTTTTAATGCAGTTTGTATTGGATTGTTCTGTAGCCATTAGTTGGTGCTTAGTCGATGAAGAGAACGATTATGCCAATGCTATACTCGCGATGATGCCAGATTGCGAAGCATTTGTACCAGGCATTTGGTCGCTAGAAGTTGCTAATACTCTCCTGGTTGCCGAGCGACGCAACCGCATGACAACCGAGCAATCTGAGATAGCTATTACTTTGTTACAATCACTTTTAATTCAAGTTGATGACGCCACGGATAGCAATGCACTATCGTCAACTATAGTATTAGGAAGACAAGAAGGTTTAGCTGCTTATGATGCAGCTTATTTAGAGCTAAGCTGTGGAGCATTTAAATCAGTAACGAGGCTAGTAGGGTGCGTCAGCTAGAACCCTTACGCTGAAACGGAAAACCTTAGATGCTGACGCACCTTACGCAAGTCCTTTAAATGCCGAACAGCTTAGCTCTACGATTAGAATTGCCGATCGCAACTCTTGATAATCGCTTGGCGGAAGCGGCAACTCGCTGCGGTGTGGGTTTGGTAGCTGTTGGTGGAGAAATTCCCGAGATGGAGCCGTAATGCAATTGACAACAGATAATTGCTGCATCGGTTTCATGCGATCGCTCTTTCATTTTAGGCGATCGATCGTCAGAAACAAGAAAGGGCGATCGCCCTTTATTCGTTATTCGTTATGGGGCGATCGCTATCTGTACAATTATTGCAATCGTTAGCACTAGAAACTGTTATTTTTCAACAACTAAAGTTCCTGTAATCAAATCATGCAGTGCCTGACTCGTCTCAGTCAAGGGAACTGGCAGAAAGTCAACTAGAACTAATCCAGTGAAGAATACAAAAGCAAAATACCTTGCTGTTGCCCTGGCAAAAGAAATTTTGTTTTCATTTAGATCGGATACAGTAAGCCCAAAGGCTCTTTTACCGAGCGTCGCCTTTCTAGGAGAACTATGAGAGATCGAGTAGTAAATCCAACCCACAATGATAAGTACCAAAAAACCTAGTTCATTGCTAACTGCTGTAGTAACGCTTGTAAATAGCACTGGAAACAACAAAGATAGTAACGCATAGACGATTACGGCTAATACAAACCAGATAATTAAGTCAAAGAGAAAAGCAAAAAAACGCTTTCCAATATTCGCATACTGCATTTCTAACATCCTTGAATTTACTATTTGATACTTCTCCTATGGTTCTTATAAATCAGAAATTTTTAAATAAAAAAATGTTGGATTTTGCCGATGATTTTACCTTGCTTTTAATCTCTTTAATCTGTTTTTGTATGAAACTGTACGCAAATGTAGTAAAATGTTGTAAAATGTGAGCTACAATACATAAAACTCTCGCATCTCCCTGCCAGATGAATCTTAAAGAAATGTTAAATCTTGCCGATCGCATAATTTTCGAGAAAACGGGTCAACACCTGGACGATTTACAAGCAGCGGTACTGCGGGGAACTCTGCAACGCGAAACATACAAAGAAATAGCGAAAGAGTTTGAATGTTCTGAAAGTCGCATCAGGGAAATTGGATCGGAATTATGGCAGATACTTTCAGAAAACTTAGGGGAAGATGTCAATAAAAAAAATTTTCGATCGGCAATGGAGAGGTTGCAAGTCTCGATAGTTTCACATTATGCACAAGACTCTGTGCAAATAGGCTTCGTTAATTTTTGTGGAGAAAACAGAGACCCGCCAGATAGATCAAAGTCAGATCCAGATAATGACGAAACAGCTAACGCAAAACAAACTAAAACTTCGCATCAAGATTTAAGCGAAATGCCGGAGTTGGGTAATTTCTTCGATCGCACTTCCTCACTCCAAACCCTCACAACCTGGATTCTACAACAAAACTGCCGCCTCATCACCATCACCGGTATCAGCGGCATCGGCAAAACATCCCTAGCAGTACAACTCGTAAAACAAATCAAAAACGAGTTTGAGTACGCAGTTTGGTACACGCTAGACGAATTCCCCACCATCGATAAATTTCAATCTAACCTAATACAGCTTTTTTCCCAGTCAGAAAAACAAGATTCATCCCCAACAAACCAGAAACCCTTACCGCTGATTAAATATTTACAAAACCATCGCTGTTTAGTAGTCTTGGATGACGTTCACAACCTTTTTTCTAGCGGCGAATTCGCAGGAAAGTATAAACCAGAATACGAAGAATATCGCTCCCTATTCAAACAAATAGAAAAATTATCCCATCAAAGTTGCTTCCTGCTAATCGGTTGGGAACCACCCAAAGAAGTGCCTCAACTCACAAGCGAAAATACTCCCATTCGTACCTTACAACTCACTGGTTTAGACACTGCGACCGCACAGGAAATCCTCAGAGATAAAGGATTAGCTGAAAGTGATAACTGCGAAGCACTCATTCACCGCTACCAAGGCAATCCCTTATGGTTAAAAAGCGTGGCGACTTTGATTCAAGAGTTGGGAATCGGCGCGACTGAGGTATTAATAGATGATACCATATTGTTACCCGAAGATTTAAAAGATGTTTTACAGCAGCAGTACGATCGCACTTCCGAACTAGAAAAACAAGTCATGTCATTGTTGGCGACAGAAAACCAGCCAGTCAACGTCGCCACATTGCTACAAAATGCACAAATATCATCATCAGATTTGCTAAACGCATTGCAATCTCTATCGCGGCGCTGCTTGCTCGAAAAAGAAGCAAGTCTTTACACTTTGTCACCTGTACTGAAGCAATATATCAAAGGATTGTAACGGAGATGTCGCACCAATATCAATAAGGGGCTTTTTCGTGGGTGGGGGCGGGTTTACGAGATTGTTCGTTTTAGGCAATTATTGTTGGTGAACCCGCCCCTACAAATTTTTGACAGAGGGTAAGATTTCAGTTATACCCAATCCGGCTTAAATACCTCCTTTATTTCTTAGTTTGACAAGAAGCGGTTTCAACCGCCCCATCATAAAGAGTGGTGACTGTGCTATCATAGAATACAAAACTTATTGAGTCGAGTTAGATGACCACAATAACTACAGTCACAACAGCCTCAAAACTCGCTGATTACTACATCTGGTTCGCGAATGATGTAGGCTCCTATCTCAGCAACCACAAGCTACAAAAACTTTTGTACTACGCCCAAGCATGGTATTTAGCATTTGAGGATACACCGCTTTTTGAGGAAGATTTTGAAGCTTGGGTGCACGGGCCAACTATCCCGGCTTTATTTTATGAATACAAAGAACAATTTGACTGGAAGCCAATTCTGAAAGAAGTCGAAAAACCCGAATTTCCCGAAGAAGTACAAGAGTTTTTAGACGAGTTATCCGACGAATATTTCTTTTGCGATGCCTATGAGTTAGAATTGATGGTGCGCCGCGAAGACCCTTGGATTAATGCTAGAGGTGATTTGCCAAAAGATGAACCTTCTCATGCTATTATTACCAAGGAATCAATGAGAGAATTTTACAAAAGCCGTGTCATCGAAGAAAATTAAGAAAGCAGATATACGCCGCCAGGAATCTTTATCTCGCATCAATCGTCTTGATGTAAAAATACCGGAAGGAGTTAGTTTTTCTTTCAGGTATTATCAGGATGATAAAAATAAGTTCTCAATTGGTGGTAGAGATGCTAAGTATTTAGCATCTCTATTGAGACGGCTGCGCGATTTGTCACAATTGAACGCTCAAGAAATTATCAATAATCAGAGTAAAAGTCTGCGCTGTCATGGCATAGTTTGGAAAAATACTACTGAACTTAATGGCTTTGGGATTCCCAATGAAGATATCCTAATCAATATCCCCTACCAGTTTCAAATATCTGCTAATGAATACGGCAGAGTGCATGGATTTTTTAGTGAAAATGTTTTTTATATTGTCTGGCTAGACCCAGACCACAATCTTTACAGTTGAAATTATAGCCGAAGGAAGAAGGAAGAAGGAAGAAGGAAGAAGGAAGAAGGAAGAAGGAAGAAGGAAGAAGGAAGAAGGAAGAAGGAA
>NZ_JAUBTT010000225.1:0-2962 GCF_036705125.1 Microcoleus sp. B7-D4 | reverse complement strand
GTTCCACAAAGAGTAGATTTTCTTGTGGAACAGGCCGAAAAGCCTGTTCCTAAAAAGCTTATTGACAATGGTGCAACATCTCACGTTAAACCAACTTGCAGTGTCAGGTAGGGACGCGGGCAGATGCGGGCTGAGTCCCTGAGAATATCGTGCCATTAATCCGATTTGAGCGCCGTCCCCCTGGCTGGGGAAAAAGTTCCACCATCCCGCGTTTTCATGGGTTAGGGGATTTCTGGCGCACAAACCTTAAATTTTTTTATCCTGACGGACTTCCCCACGATCGGTTATTTCCAGTAGCATTTTTACGGGCAGTCCAATTTAAGATTATCCTCTTAAGTGGATTAACTTGATATCAACATAAAATCTCAAATTAACTGTATAACGTGTGAAGGAGAGAATGACGTGACAAAATTGAAACTGCTGTGGAGGCGGCGAAAAACTTTAATAGTTGCTTTTATGGCAGCAACAGGAAGTTTTTTGCTGGGTGTGACATGGCCGATTAACTTGCGGGCCAATCAGCCCTTGGAACCGATTCAGGCGCAAGTCTTGGCCGTATCCCAGTCGCAAGAACAACAGCCGATGTCCAATATTAATAAGTTCTCCGAGGCGATCGCCCGTCGAGTAGAATTTTCCCAAAATGCTCTAGCCCAAGTGCAGGCAATCCGATTTCAATCAGCCGTACCGGATCAGATTCAAGGTACAACCATTAATCACGCGAAACTCGACTCCCAGCACAAGGCGATCGCCCTGACATTTGACGACGGCCCCTGGCCGAAAACAACTACACAAATCCTAGATATTCTCAAGGAAAATAATATTAAGGCTACATTCTTCTGGGTAGGAAGATACCTGCACAATTCTCCCGAAATTGGCAAACAGGTCGCAGCAGCCGGTCACGCGATCGGCAATCACACTTGGAACCACCAATACCTTCAGTATAACGAAGACGGTGCCGCTCGCGAGATCGATCGCACTTCATCCTTAATTGAGGAGTTGACCGGCATCCAAACATCGATGTTCCGCCCGCCAGGAGGCATTTTAAACAATGGATTGGCAGCTTACGCTCAAAAGAAAAATTATGCAGTTGTGATGTGGTCTGCTGATTCTTTTGATTGGCGCACTCTTACGGAATCTTTGATAGACAACGTGATGAGGCAGGCCAATTCCGGTGGCATTGTGCTGATGCACGACGGTGGCGGAAATCGAGCGAGAACTGTAAAAGCTTTACCTGATATTATTGCTCGATTGAGAAAGGAAGGGTACAGTTTCGTAACAGTTCCCGAGTTATTGCAGATGCAAGAACAAGACTTAGAAAAACAGGAAACAGCACAAAAGTAACAATTGGGAAAAGTGGGAGTTCACACCATTATTCCATTTTGTTGTATGTCGTTAGATTAATTTTTCATAACTCTAGCCGAAAAAAGAAGGAAGAAGTAGCAACCGCGCCCGATTCCAGGCGACGTTCTTAACTACTGAAACCATTGCTTTAATTGCATTTCCCTTCTTCCTTCTTCCTTCTTCCCTCTTCTTTCTTCCTTTTTCCTTCTTCCTTCTTCCTGACATCGGTTACATCCGTGACACAATCCGTTGCCGAACTTCCTTATTCTTTCTTCCTGACATTCGTTATTCATGCCGGACGGTATTATCACGTTCGAGGGCAAGGTAATCTTCGGGGCTAAACCCAGACGGGATGGCAATCATAGCGTTAGAGGTAAAATCAATACATTACTTGTAGCCATATTACCAATTTAGGCTTGAATCTAACGGCAAATCCTGCAACTGAGAATTCACCCAATTAGCCGCCGCCAAACCCGAGCGCAAAGCACCCTCTATTTGACCTTCCCCGCACAAATCCCCCGCACAAACCAGCGGCAAAGTCCCCTCCGCCGCCAAACAAGAAACAGGCAAAGGATTTCGACAAAAAGCATAGCGCCAGCGGTGAACCTGCAACCATTCCGGCTGTTTCAGCCAAGGCATTAAATATTCAGAAGTGCGATCGAGCAATTCATGACCGACAGTTTCCAAATCAGCAGCTTCTAAATAGCGTTCGGCAAAATTTGCGCTGCTGTGAACCACAAACACCGGCTGCTGCGGATCGAGCCGTTTGCTGCTGTCCAAACCAACCCAAGCTAAATCAGAATTATCGGGAAAAGAAACAGCTTTCCACGGCGGATTTAGATTGCTCAAATCTTGCTGTTTTGCCGCAGGATAGCCAGCCATAACCGTAAAGCAAGGTTCGTACTCCACAGAACGCAATTTGTCAAGAAAATCAGATTTCAAACCGATTTCCGAATTCAAAAACATTAAAGCTTGAGGAGCCGGAATTGCTACTACAACAGCCTTAGCAATCAATTCTTGAGGCGTCTGTAAATTGTCATCAGTAACTTCTAGGGAAAGATGCCAGATTTGGTTATCTGTGGTACTAGAAATAGCTTGTACGCGGCGGCCAAACCAAATTTCTACCCCCTCCGCCAGATACTTACCGATCGCATTCATACCCGCAGGTGCGACATAGCAAGAACTAGGAATAGAGAACATTTCTCCTTGTCGGAATTCTCCCACACTATCCGTCCAGAGTTTGAGGATATCCCGATCGACCAAAACCTCAATTAACCCCTGCACCGCATCCCCCTGCGGTTCCAGATACCGCGCCCCGTGATCGGCCCTAGTACCCTGTAGGCGGCGGGTAGCAACACGTCCCCCCGCGCCGCGAGATTTCTCAACAACAGCCACAGAATAACCAGCTTGACGCAACCGTTGAGCGCAACTCAGCCCCGCCATACCCGCACCAATCACCGCAACATCGAACATAATCAATCAGTCAATCGATTTTAGATTTTAGATTTTAGATTTTAGATTGAAGCATTGACCCCACGGATAAATTGGGGGGGCAAGTTTCATCGGATACAGGTTTTTTATTTCTGGACGGATGAATCCGGCGGCTTGTATCCTGGATGCTTTC